>NZ_JAMYOR010000008.1:0-141912 GCF_040319965.1 Mesorhizobium sp. M0830
CGAAAACCCTACCATCCCCCCGCCCTAGCCGGGCCCCGGGGGGGCGGCGGGGGGTGTGCGCTTTTTTTTTTGTTTTTCTTTTGGCGCGCCCGCCTTGGGGGGGCCCCGGGGGACCTCGACCTAAGACGGCAGCAATGAGAAGCTGATGATCTTGCCATGAGACACCATCGCCCAACAGGACAGCGTGTTATCATCAGACGAGATGTATCGTCATTAAATGATCAGCCGTTCACCGAGTCCTTGAGAGCCTTTGCCGGCTGGAAGATGATCTTCTTAGATGCGGCGATCTTGATCGTGGCGCCAGTCGACGGATTGCGGCCATCACGTGCTGGTTTGTTCTGTACCTTGAACTTGCCGAAGCCATTGAGGCTGATTTCCTCGCCCTTGGCAGTGGCTTCCGCAATGCCCTTCAACACATCCTCGACCACGGATTTCGCTTGGGTTTTCGACAGGCCGTGCGCGTCTGCAAGGCGTTCGGCAATATCGATCGTGTTTACAGCCATCGTTTCCATCCCTTCTGAGTTGGTTCAACGATTGGCCTTATGGCACAGGCAATTCCACACTGTCATCGCGTCAAGGAAGGGAATCCGGTGCAAACCAACGCTCAAACCGGGAATTTCCACCACTCTTATCGCGAAAGTCACGCAGCGCATCACCTCGGGATCAGACGCCCGGTGTGGAGGCGACACTTTCCCAGCAATGCCTCACCGTGCGTGAGGCGTGACCGCAGCGGGAACATTCGGCCATGCGGTGGAGGATCAGGTGTGACGCGGCTATCCTCGCCTTCGATCTCAAATCAGACTTGCACCGAATCGACGTGAGACAGGAAATCGTCGCGCTCCTTGGCGGCTTGGAAGCCGCTGCCCTCAGCAATCAATTGGTCGCCTTTGTAAGCCGCCCCGAACGCGATGACGATTCAGCCCAAAGATTAGGGAAATCGGACGTCCCTTCTTCACCGGTTGGAGTAGGACCAACACCGCCCTGGCGCGGGAGGAAGCGTCTTTGACCGAAATAGAGATGCGCAGCGGCGCAAGCGACAATGGCCGTGACTGATCTTTGCCACTGTGGCGTTCCTTCCGCGTATTCTTTCCAAGCCACGCCACGGCGTCCTCGAATGGATTGGGTCTGACCGAAGACCGCCTTCGCTGTGCTCAGTCTCGATCGTCTTCCCGCAACGACGGCGCTGCGTTTTCTTCCCCTGTCCGCTGCGCGTCCATTCCTCGCGATCCAAGAAAGCCTCGCGTCGCCGTCTTCCACTTCGTTTCAGCCCCTTCGGGGTGCGGACCGATCGTCTCCGGTCTCACGACCACCATCGAGGCCGCGATGGGCGCGGCCCGAGAAAACAGAAGGAACCACCACAATGGCTACGATCGGCACTTTCTCCCGCACCGCGAACGGCTTCTCCGGCTCGGTCAAGACCCTCAACCTTAACGTCAAGACGGTAACGTTCTCCCCGGCCGACGGCGACAACGAAAAGGGTCCGGACTTCCGGATCTTCGCCGGCGCCACCGAATTCGGGGCGGCATGGAAGAAAACCTCGCGCGAGGGCCGCGACTACCACTCCGTCAAGCTCGATGATCCAAGCTTCCCCGCTCCGATCTACGCGAGCCTGGTCGAGACCGACACCGAGGGCGATTTCTCGCTCATCTGGTCCCGCCGCGCCGCCGAGTGATCCGGCCACAAAAAGAAGCCTCGCCGCAAGGCGGGGCTTCTCCGTGTTCAGGTTCGCCACACCATGGCACCGTTGCCAGGTGCAGCATGCTAGGCCTTGGCGGCTGCCTTCCTTGCTTTCTTTACCGGCGACTTAACCGCTGTCGAGGTGGTTGTCGCCGCTGCGGCGCGAGCCGCTCGCTTTGGCTTCTCTGCCGCGGCTGGTGTAGGCGTCGTCGCCTTGCGCCCGAGCCCTATTGATTTCGCCAGAGCCGAGCGGGTGGCCGCGTAGTTCGGCGCCACCATCGGGTAATCGGCCGGCAGGTTCCATTTCTGCCGGTATTCGTCGGGGGTGAGGTTAAAATGCTGAAGATGCCGCTTGAGCGATTTGAATTTCTTTCCGTCTTCTAGGCAGATAATGAAGTCCGGCGTCACCGACTTCCTGACCGATACTGCCGGCTCCTGCTTGATCACAGGTTCTACCGCCGGCGTGCCGATGCCTTTCAGAGCGGCATGGATGTCGCCGATCAACTTCGGCAACTCGCCGACTGGCAATGGATTGTTCGACACATAGGCGGCGACAATGTCGGCCGCTATCGACACGGCACCCAGTTGGCCGTCTTGTTGGAGAGCAGTGGTCATGTAACTTCCTCTTATTGTGTCGGACGAATAGAGCGACGATTGATTTCCCCGTCCCGCCACCGAGGCAAATAGTACGTTTCTCTGTAAAAGCCAAATCTCGTGCACAAAACTGTAAGAGTAAGCTTCGCTTTCATCGTCCCGATCGACTGCGGATCCCCTTTTCGACCCGATGGAAGCGAGGAACTTCCCCTCGCTTCCCCGCCAATGCCGCCTGTGCAGAGCAGGGTCGCAGGCTCGCAAAGCGGTCGACTGCAGCAAAAGTGGCCATCAATTTCCATCCGCTGCGCTCGACCTTGCAACCCGGCTCCGCGCGCCGGCATTGGCCCCCATCACTCCCGCGCGCTCACGCGCCCCCGGAAGGCATGCCGGGGGACATGCCTTCGGCATTGACGGAAAAGGAGTGAGCACAATGAACATGAGCACCATTATCAACAGCGAGAGCAACAGCCAACAGCAGGCGATTTCCAGCGGCTTCCGCGTGGACATCTCGCGCGGCGAGCGGATCGGGCGGGTTTCCTCGGAATGGTTTTCGCGTCCCGATGACGAGCGCTTTTTGAGCCTTACTGAACTTTACGACGCTGTAAAGCAGCGAGCCGACCGTGCCACGGCCCGCACTATCGAGAGCCGTGCGGTTCGCGTGGAGGCTACCCGCGACAATGCAGAGCGGCTATCGATTGTCATCCCCGGACAAGAGCAACCGATTGCTCCCACGCATTGGTGTTTTGGCCAGCTTTGCAGCCTTGTCGGCGCGCCGGCAACCTACATGCGCCAGCTCCCTGCACCGATGGCAGGGATCAATTTGCAGCACGGCCTTTTGAGCCATCGGGCTGAATTGATGAAGACCCTCGAGACGGAGGACGGGCGCCTTGAGCTTCGCGCAGTGACCGGTCCTGACTATGGTCGCATATGGGATCATGAGCTTGTCGCTGCCGTCATGAAGATTGCGGGTAACGGAACCGGCAACACGATGTGGAAGGTGCCGGGCGTTCTGGACTGGGCGACCATGACCCACAATCCATGCGTGGACATCACCAAGGACACCACGACGCTTTACGCCAGCGACCGAGACGTGTTCCTGTTTCTGGTGGATGACACGCATCCGATCGAAGCCGGACGCCTTCCGAGTGGAGAGCCGGATTTGTATTTTCGCGGCTTCTACTGCTGGAATTCGGAAGTCGGCAGCAAGACGCTGGGAATTGCGAGTTTCTATCTCCGCGCCGTTTGCATGAACCGCAATCTGTGGGGCGTGGAGGGCTTCGAGGAAATCAGCATCCGGCATTCGAAGTTTGCAGCACTTCGTTTTGCTCATGAGGCAACGCCCGCCTTGACGAGCTTCGCGAACTCAAGCCCGGCGCCGTTCATCGCCGGCATCAAGGCCGCGCGTGAGAAGATCGTGGCTCGCACCGACGAGGACCGTGAAGCCTTCCTGCGCAAGCGCGGGTTTTCCAAGAGCGAAACGGGCAGGATCATCGAGGCAGTTTTGCAGGAGGAGGGCCGCCCGCCGGAAAGCATCTTCGATTTCGTACAGGGCATGACCGCGCATGCCCGCACCAAGGCGCATCAGGATAGCCGATTGGAACTCGAAGGCAGGGCGAAGGCCTTGTTGGAACGGGCGGCATGATCAAACGAAAGGCCGCGCAGCGAACGTCTCGCCGCGCGGCCTATCAGGTCCGCCGTGTCAACGAAACCGTCATAGCATAGCAATAACAATCGACCAGTAACCCGGATTGACGTATGCGCCCGTACCGAGATACGGGGGCCGCTCGCCGGGCTCCGCCCGGCTCGCGGTGCTACTGCTGTCATTGATGGCAACAATGAGCAGGTTTATTAGGGGGCGCCCAATCCCTGCACCCAAAGAGAAAATTAGTGAGAATGCGCGTTGAGGAGTTCCGCGCAACGTGTTTGCTATTTCTTGCCCTTTGGCTTGTCCGGCGACTGGGTGAGCACCGATCCGGCGAGCTTTTTGCTCTCGGCAAGGGTGGGCTTCTTTGCGCCGCTCAAGACCTTGGCTGCAAGCGTTGACACTTTCGAAGACGATTTCTCATTCTTTGGCATGAGGGCATCCTTTTACCGACTCAGGGAGGGGTATATTACACGCGACTGACCGCTTTGCTTTTCGCTGATCTCAGATGGGACTGTTCCGGTGGGAAAGAAACAACGGTGGGATAACTGCGCCTTGTGCGGCAAGTTTCGTCTGACGACACGTGAACACGTGGTGCCAAAGGGCCTGTATCCAGAGTCCAAAGGCGCGACCAGCACATTCCAACGGATTACCATCGCAGCATGCTTCGATTGCAACAACGGCACCTCGGACGACGATGTGCATTTCCGCAACGTTGTGGCGATGTCCGGTGACGCGAACCCGAGTGTCCGCGAAGTTTGGGAGGGGCCAATACGGCGAAGCTTTGAGAAAGTCGACGGTCGACGACGTGCACTCGATCTCTTCAAGCTAATGAAGCCCGCCCTCGAACTGGAGGGCGACAGATATATGATCTACCCTGGAAACGATCCAAGGGTGATAGGCACGATACGGAAAGTCGTTCGAGGGCTTTGTCACCATCACCAGCTGTTGGCCGTCGTGAAGAACGACAAGGTTTGGGCCGACGTGCTTAAATACGCAGTCCCGACAGAGTTTGCGGAGGCTATGGTCATTGCCCATGCCGAGCCGGACATACTGGACTACAAATACTTGGTCGTTGACGAGGGTGAGTTGCACTCGTTTTGGCTTCTTCGCTTTTACGAACGGACGACGTTCATCGCAGTTGTATTTAACACATCGATGGGGATTGAGGAGCCGGTGTCGATGTTGGAAGGCGCCTGTTAGTCCCACTCGTCAGAGGGCAAGGCGCAAGACCATCCTCCCGCTAACTCGATCAAGCCAACATTTCCCAGCGATCAGCGAGTTCGGGTCAGCGAACGCTGTCACCTGGGCACGGCTGCGGATCGCCGGAACGGCAATACTGTTGCGGCAACAAGGGACCAAAATTCCGCTACTTTGTGTCGCGAAACGGAGGTCGCCTTAGAAGGTCCGCAGCCTCAATCCCGAGAACATTTGCCAGCTTGTCAACGACGTCGATCGTCGCGCCGTAGACGCTGCGTTCTAATGCGCTGATATAGGTGCGATCGACTTCGGCGCGGTGGGCCAGCTCTTCTTGTGAAAGCCCAGCCGCCTGCCGATGCCGCCTCAGATTGCGGGCAAACACCTCACGTATTTCCATGCACGGGAGTGCAACGCCTTGTCGAGTATTCAACCACGGAGTATTCTCGACAAAATGCGTTCAACGATGGAAATCGCGCGTGCTCAAACCACTGCTTGATCCCGATGTTGCCGATGTTGCGCCAGACGCCTCGATCTTGACCGCGTATGATGAGGAGCGATTGCTCACCTATATCCGCCTGCTCGACGCGGCAGCTGAAGGTGCGGACTGGCGCGAGGTGGCCCGGATCGTTCTACATATCGATCCTGAGCAGGAACCGGAACGCGCATTCAGATCGTGGGAGACGCATCTCGCACGCGCCCGGTGGATGACGACGAACGGCTATCGATATCTCCTGGCGGGCGGTGCGCCCCACTGAGCTCAGCCTGCCCCTCACCACGCTTTGCTGAATCAGCACAGCGGTTTGCCGACTCTCTGACTACCCAATGTCCGTATCGCCCTCGATGCTGATTGCAAGGCCTTGGGGTCTGGTGCGGGCATCGGGAGAGGACTTGGCGCATTGCAAGGGGATTGGACCGATTCGGAAGCCTATGTGCACATGCAAGGCTACATGCCTGCACAGTTCGCTGCCGAGTATCTGATCAGGAATGACGACTTCATCGCCGAGTGCGGCCAGCTGTCGTCAAATCTCCCAGGTTCTGCAGAACCTGTTGGTCCGCCCGACTTCATCGCTCGTTGGGGCGCGCGATTTCACAGTCACCGGTGACGGGCTTCCACTAGCTGATAGCATCGTCTGGACGGAACAGGCCTCGCCGCGCGTGCTGCGAGCCACGCAAATCCGGTCCTCAGTCAGCCCTTCGCAACAGACTGTTCAACTTTCGAGAGGCAGCAGCGCCGCCGTTTGGCAAGCAGACGAGCTTCATATTCTTTGGCCGGCATCGGCCGGAACAAATAATCTCGTCACCGACATCCGCAGCGGCGCGACCGAATTCAACGCCATCGTCCTGCCACTGGATGCGGCATTCGAGACACGGCTCGATGCAGCGCGGCAGTTCTGGCGGGCGCTGAACGGCCGGCCGCCGGCGCCTGCATACGGCTCACTGCCGAAGCAAACCAAGACGAGGCACATCCTCAATCTGCGCGCTCATGACGCCCGTCGCGCAGGGGCCACCTACCGCGAGATCGCGGAGGTGCTTTTGTCGCGAGAGTCGATCGCGCCTCGAGACTGGCGCGATCATCATCTCCGGCACAAGGTTCGGGCGATCCTGCGAAGGGCGGATCGTCTTGCGGCTGGCGGCTACCGCGACCTTCTCTTCTATCCACACAGCCGCAGCCGAAAAGCCGACCACTGAAGCCCTTCTTCGCCGGGGTAGCAAAAACACATCCTCCAATCTTTGCCCTCCCTCGTCTTTTTCATTTCGACCATCGTCCGTTTCGCGCGTCCCGGCAGGCCAGGACGACAGCAGAACCGAATGGAGATCGAGCGATGTCGAAGGGTCCCGCGGACGCGCCCCAAAAATACCTGCGAACGAAGGAGGCGGCGCCAATCGTCGGCCTTTGCGCCCGCACGCTGGAAAAGCACCGGACCTATGGTACCGGACCAAAATACCGAAAGGTCGGCGGTCGCGTCCTCTATGACATCGACGATCTGCACGCCTGGATCGAGCTTGGTGCGCGCACGTCCACCAGCGATGCCAACGCGACCTTTGTTCCGCCTGCCAAGCCGCATGCCGCCCGCGCACCAGCCTATGCCGGCCGGCGCCATCGCGCCTCCTGATTCTGCGGGGCAAAGAAATGCAGCTTCGCTCGACCGATCAGGGGCAGCTTGATCTGTTCCGCGCGCGCCCCAGCGTGATCACGCCACGCGATGCGCAAGACCTGATGTCGTGGCCGTTTTTCTCACTCGCCAAATCCCGCCGCGTGACACCAATCGACTTTCGCATGGGCGAGGTTTCGATCCGCGTCGAGGCGACGATCGAACATGGCATGGCGACGATCTGGGACGCCGACATCCTGATCTGGGCAGCCAGTCAGATTGTCGATGCACGTGACAAAGGCCTTCGCACGTCGCGTCTGATGGCGGCCACGCCGTATGAGATCCTTGCCTTCATCGAGCGTGGCGACTCCGCCCATAGCTACGACAGACTGAAGGCAGCGCTGGACCGCCTGCAATCGACGACGGTCGCCACTTCGATCCGCCAGTCGTCCGAGCGGCGGCGACATCGCTTCTCCTGGATCAACGAATGGAAGGAGCGAATGGACGGCAGTGGGCGCCCGCTCGGGATAGAACTCATCCTGCCGGACTGGTTTTATGCCGGAGTTCTCGACGATGCCCTTATTCTCACGATCGACCGCCAATATTTCAGCCTGACGGGTGGATTGGAGCGCTGGCTGTACCGTCTCGTTCGCAAGCACGGTGGCCGCCAGACCTATGGTTGGAGCTTTGATCTCAGCCATCTCCACGTGAAGTCCGGCAGCCTGTCGCCCTTCAAGCGCTTCACCTTCGACTTGCGCGAGATCGTGCGTCGCCAGCCACTGCCGGGCTACCGGCTGGCTCTCTCGGTCGATCCCGACGGTCGGTCACGCCTGAACTTCCAACTCAACCCAGCCGATCCACTCGCGAGCGCCAGCGCAACGCCGTGCGCGCCACGTGGCCGCACCAGTAGGGCTGTGAAATGACTGTGGACAGGCCCGTGCTATCAAGAACCGCGACTCCCGTGCCATCGGGAACCCGATTCCCGTGCTATCAGGAACCGGAATCGGGCATAAGTCATTGCAGCGATTGCCGAACCCGCTCCTCTAACGTTTCTAACTGTGAATCCTTCGGATTCTTTCTAACGGAAAGCGCCGATCAGCGAGGCTGTGGACGGCAGCGGCGACATGATCATTCGGCTAGGCCGAGAACGATCGACGCCCGTTTTCCTTCCCGAAGCACGGCTGATTTCTCCCCTGCTCGTTTCGCCATGCTGACTGCTGACCTCAGGTCACGGGGGCCAGCATGAGCGATCTCACCCACGTCGAGCTGGTGTGGCTGAAGAAGCGGATCGAGAACTACATCCGGTTCGGCAAGGTTGCTTCCAACAGGAACATCGACGGTAGCCGTCGTGTCGTCTCCTTTACGCCAGGCAGCATCTTCGGCTTCGTTCGCTGGACCGCAAACGACTTCGGCACTGTCGCTTCCCGCATTGATATCCTGCGTGCGGTCGACATCGGCGGTCGCTGCTCGACCGTTGCCTATGTGCGGCCTGGTGCCGACATCCTGCTCACGGCGATCGGATGGCCGAATGTCGAGAAGGTGCTGAAGATCATCGACGCGATCGAAGCGGTCGGCATCGATCCCATTGATGTATCGCCGGACTACTGGCGGCATGCTCACAGCCGGTTTGCTGCGCGCGAGGCGCCCAGGCCCTACACACGCCAGCGCCATGAGGCATGGCTCCTCCGCCGCCGAGTTGAGCCATGAGCATGCGCGCAACGATCATCGTCGCTATGTTCGGCGGCGCTGTCCTCGTCGCCGCGCCGGCATGGATCGACCATCGACCGCAGTTGATCTGGAACGCGTCCGCCAGCGTCCCGGTCGGGCTCTACCGCGTCGAGCCGATCGACAGGATCGGCGTTTCCGATATCGCCGTTGTCGTGCCACCTAAGCCACTGGCGGATTTGCTTGCCCAACGCGAATACCTGCCGAACGGTGTGCCGCTGCTGAAGCATGTGTTGGCACTCGGAGGCACGATGGTGTGCCGGCGAGGCGGCTACATCATCGTCCATGGCGTGGCCTTTGGACGCGCGCTCGATCGTGACAGTCGTGGCCGGCCGTTGCCCGGCTGGCAGGGCTGCCGCATCATTGCCGCTCGTGAAGTCTTCCTCATGAACTGGAACTCGGTCGACAGTTTCGACGGCAGGTATTTCGGCCCACTCCCGCTCAATTCGATCATCGGCCGCGCGGTCCCGGTCTGGATCACCGACCGCACTTCTCCCGGCACGGACAGCTCCGTCGAACAAGTTTCCCGCGAGCCGTGACGGCTCACATCAAACCCTCGTCAACGCTCATGAAAGGAGCAACACAATGGCCCAGATCGGCACCTTCACCCGCAACGATGACGGCTTCTTCGGCAACGTCTCTACGCTGACGCTCGACGCGAAACTCGCCATCCTGCCTGCCGAGAAATCGGACGTCGAAAACGCGCCAGATCATCGTGTATTCTGCGAAGGCATGGAGGTCGGCGCGGCATGGGATCGCACCGGCGAGAAAGCTGGCGCCTATCTCTCCGTCTCCATCGATGACCCATCCTTCACGCAGCCGATCCGCGCCAATCTGTTCCAGTCCGATGCCGAGAAAAGTATCTGGGCATTGCACTGGAGCCGGCAGGCGAAGCGCGACGAACGAGGCTGATCGGATGCTCCGATTTCGCCTCAGCGGCCATTCTGAGCCAAACCCTTTGAACGATTGGGCGCCGGTCAAACCCTCCGACCCGATCGCCTGTCAGGCGGCCACCGCGCGCAGCGAAGGTCAAGGGCGGCCGGACGCTTGCCCGTCGTTCAGGACGTCCATGGCGCCGCAGTTTGCGGCATGCAAGTCCGGCCGGCGAAGCCTTGCCCTCGACGGAAGCGAGCACGGTGGCAGGCTGCAGGCGCGTCGGGATCGTGGTGCAGGTGCTTTTATCTGCCGAGGCATTGCAGCGCTGTCTGCAAGCGTCATGCTCGCCCTTACGGCGTCCATTGTCTGTGCCGAGCCTTCCGCGCATCGTGAGCGGCCGGCGCACTTCAGCAGTACCATCTCGTCCGCTGATCCCTGGTCGTCGCATATCCGGGAGGCGGCCAAACACTTTGCCATTCCCGAGCGACTACTTGGCGCCGTCATGCATGTCGAGAGCGTTGGTGATGTTCATGCGGTGTCGAGAAAAGGCGCAATGGGCTTGATGCAGATCATGCCGGCGACATGGGACGATCTGCGCGCCAAATACCGCTTCGGTGACGATCCTTATCAGCCACGCGACAACATTTTTGCAGGTGCAGCGTATCTGCGCGAGATGCTCGACCGCTTCGGCCGCAACGGCTTCCTCGCTGCTTACAATGTCGGTCCTGGGCGATACGAAGAGCATCTTGCAACTGGCCGGCCGCTGCCGCGCGAGACGATCGACTACGTCAGGAAACTGGCGCCCCTGATCAATGGTTCGGTTCCCATTCCGATGCGCGCACGTCAAGGAGCGGGCAGGGCGAGCGCACTCGAAGCGGCGATTTTCGCGCACGTCGCGAATACACGGAATAGCTCGGCGCCGCAGGGTGAGCGCGAGACTAATCTTCCCGTAGAGACCGTCTTCACGGCGATCCGTTCACCCAGCGTGCGAGCACCGGTGGACAAAGGGGTCACCGATCTTACGGCGCTCGTACCGCAACCGGACGGCTCGCGCAGTGAAGGCGCATCAGTTCTGAACTCCGCTATTCGTAGTGCGTTTGTGCAGACCTTCGCCGCGACTCCACAATGATCGTTGCATTCCTGGTCAATCGCATTCCGGCCTGTTCCGTCGTGGAAATTGCGGCGGGAGGGTTGGCCGTGAGAGAGGACGAAGAGGGATGGCAGGATAAAGGGCCGCGATGTGCGGCTCGGTCGGTTGTTTGTTTTTCTTATGGTTTTCGTCTGGCTTTGCAATGTGGCTGCCCAATTGGCGATGTGCGCACTCGCAATTTTGGCAATCTTTTCAATAGAAATCACACCTCGTGCCAAATGGGCCATGAGCAGGGATGATGATTTACGTGTCCGGCCTGGTCGCATCCGCTCTCGCGCGGGCCAGCGCGCACGCCCTTTCATCGTTCAGGCGCTTGTGGCCGCACAACGAGCCGGCGGCCGCATCTCGCGCAAGGGTAGGATCATCTCGCCGCGCGCCTCGACGTTCGGCCGAGGCAGATCGGCGAGCATCCGGGCCAATCGCCTTATCACCGGCCGCTCGCGCGGCACCGTCATCAAGGCTCGCGTCGTCCGACAGTTCAGGGGATCGGTGCCGCTCGCCGCGCATCTCAAATATCTCCGTCGCGAAGGCGTGACTCGTGACGGCGAGAAAGCAAAAATGTTCGGGCCGGACAGTGACGAGGCCGATCACGACGTCTTTGCAGATCAGTGCAAGGACGACCGGCACCATTTCCGTTTCATCGTATCGCCCGACGACGCCCACGAGTTGGGCGACCTCAAAGGCTTTGCCCGAGACCTGATGATAGACATGGAGCGCGATCTCGGCACGAAGCTCGATTGGATCGGCGTTGACCATTGGAACACCGAACATCCGCACGTTCATATTCTTGTGCGCGGCGTTTCCGACGATGGCGAGAACCTTGTCATCTCACGCGACTACATCCGCCAAGGCATGCGCGACCGCGCAAGTGACATCCTCACCCAGACACTCGGGCTACGCACCGACCACGACATCCGTCGGACCATCGAGCAGCAGATCGACACCGAGCGCTGGACGCAACTCGACCGTCAGCTCGTTCGCGACGCAGATCGCCATGGCATTATCGATCTCGCACTTCACCCCGATAGCCAGCCGGACGAATTTCTGACGCTCAAGGTAGGGCGGCTCCGCAGGCTTGAAAGCCTCGGCCTCGGCAGCGAGGTCGGCCCGGGCCAATGGATCATGGCGGATGAAGCCGAACCCACCTTGCGCGCGCTTGGCGAGCGCGGTGACATCATCAAGCGCATGCATCGCAGCCTAACCGGCCATGGCATCCACAAAGGCACAGCCGATTATGTCCTTGCGGCCGAGCAGATCGACAAACCTATCATCGGTCGGCTGTTGGAGCGGGGCCTCGACGATGAGCTACAGGGCTCGGCTTATGCCATCGTGGACGGTATAGACGGTCGTGCCCATCACATCCGGTTTCAAGATCTAGACGCTACCGGCGATTCCGCCCAGGGCTCGATCGTCGAGCTTCGTCGCTACGAGGATGCGAAGGGCCGCGGCCGCGTTGCACTCGCCGTCCGCTCCGACCCCTCGATTGAAGAACAAATCCACGGCCATGGCGCGACCTGGCTCGACCGTCAGCTTGTCGCCCGTGCACCCTTCGAAGTTGGGGAGGGCGGCTTCGGCAGGGAAGTGAAGCAGGCGCTAACGGATCGCGCCGATCACCTTATTGAGCAGGGCCTCGCACGGCGCGAAGATCAACGCATCGTCTTCGGTCGCAATCTGATCGACACGCTACGCGACCGTGAGGTGGACGCCTTCGGCGCTCAGCTCGCTGCCAAGATCGGCCTGCCGTTCACGAAGGCTTCGGAAGGCGACCAAATAGCTGGCATCTACCGGCAGCGCTTCTCGCTCGCCTCCGGCCGCTTCGCGATGATCGACGATGGGCTCGGTTTCAAGCTCGTGCCATGGGCGCCATCGCTCGACAAGCAACTAGGCGGCCTTGTCACGGGCGTTGCCCGATTCAAGGATGGCGTCGATTGGAATTTCGGAAGGAGGCGAGGAATCGGGCTTTGAGCGATCCCAAGTTGAGGTTTGGTAGAGATTGGAACCCACTCTGAACGGCATACCTTAGGCAAGTCTTTGTACGTCAGCACTCGACCAGTTGCCTTGATCGCCCATTTCTTCTTGCGTGCGCGAGGTCCCAACATTTTCTATCCGCTCCTGACCGTTCAGCCCCGGAGACGAAAACATGCCGGCAACCAAGATATTGTGGGGTCAAGTCCTCACCGTCCTTCTGATCGTGCTCGCCACCACTTGGTGCGCGACGCAGTGGACGGCATGGCGGCTCGGCTTCCAATCGCAACTCGGCTCGCCATGGTTCGACCTTGCCGGCGAATCCGTCTATCCGCCTCTCGCATTTTTCTGGTGGTGGTTTTTCTACGACGCCTATGCGCCAGAGATTTTCCTGGAGGGTGCACTGGTCGCGGTGAGTGGCAGCTTCATTGCGATCACTGTGGCCATCGGGATGTCGGTGTGGCGGGCACGGGAGGCGAAGAACGCAGCCACCTATGGTTCGGCACGCTGGGCGACGCGCAAGGAGATCCAATCCGAGGGCATGGTCGGTCCGGATGGCGTTGTGCTTGGAAAACTCGACCTCGACTATCTCCGTCACGACGGTCCTGAACACGTTCTGTGCTTCGCGCCGACCCGAAGCGGCAAGGGCGTCGGCCTCGTCGTTCCGTCCCTGCTGACCTGGCCGGGCTCGGCGATCGTCCACGACATCAAGGGTGAGAACTGGGAACTGACGGCCGGATGGCGGTCGCGCTTTGGCCGCGTGCTGCTGTTCGATCCGACCAATCCCGCATCGGCTGCCTACAATCCCCTGCTGGAAGTCCGGCGAGGCGAATGGGAAGTGCGAGATGTGCAGAACGTGGCCGACGTGCTCGTTGATCCCGAGGGGTCGTTGGAACGCCGGAACCATTGGGAAAAGACCAGCCACGCGCTGCTGGTCGGCGCCATCCTGCATGTTCTCTATGCAGAGAAGGACAAGACACTCGCCGGCGTTGCGAACTTCCTCTCCGATCCGCAACGGGCGATCGAAACGACATTGCTCACCATGATGCGCACGCGGCACATGGGTGAGGGCGGCCCGCATCCGGTCGTGGCATCGGCGGCGCGAGAACTGCTTAACAAGTCGGAGAACGAGCGCTCTGGCGTGCTGTCCACTGCCATGAGTTTCCTGGGTCTCTACCGCGATCCGGTCGTGGCCAAGGTGACGTCTCGTTGCGAATGGCGCATTTCCGATCTTGTCGAGGGCGAGCGGCCGACGGCGCTCTACCTCGTTGTTCCACCATCGGACATCAGCCGCACAAAGCCACTGATCCGCCTTGTGCTCAACCAGATCGGCCGCCGGTTGACGGAGGATCTCCATGCGAAGGATCGACGGCAGCGTCTGTTGATGATGCTCGACGAGTTCCCGGCGCTCGGGCGACTTGATTTCTTCGAAAGCGCGCTGGCCTTCATGGCGGGCTACGGCATCAAGTCTTTCCTGATCGCGCAGTCGCTCAACCAGATTGAAAAGGCCTATGGGCCGAACAATTCCATCCTCGATAATTGTCATGTGCGGGTGAGCTTTGCCACCAATGACGAACGGACGGCCAAGCGCGTGTCGGACTCGCTGGGAACAGGAACCGAGATGCGAGCCATGAAGAACTATGCCGGGCACAGGTTATCGCCGTGGCTCGGACATCTCATGGTCTCGCGGCAGGAAACGGCGCGTGCGCTGATGACGCCGGGCGAGATCATGCAACTTCCGCCGACCGATGCCATCGTCATGGTGTCAGGCCTGTTCCCGATTCGGGCGAAGAAGGCGCGGTACTTCGCCGATCCGCGCCTTGCCGAGCGTGTCCTGCCGCCGCCGAAGCCTGGAGAGAGCAAAAACACGTCACGAGCCGACGATTGGACTGGCGCATCAGTTCCCGCGGCACCGGAAGGCAATTCTCTGCAATCGAAGCCCTCCATAGGTCTACAGGACGAGGATCCGGCAAATGGCGGCATACGCCGCCAGCCCGAGATTCCCGAATACGAAGACATCGCGCCGGAGCAAACAACACAACGCGACGATGAGTTCGACCTTGACCGGGACGAACCTGACGACGACGCCGTCCGTCGGCGCTCGGTCGACCAGGTCATGCGGCGCGCCGCACGGCAGGCCGCCCTTGACCCCAATGACGGCATTGAGTTGTGAAGAACGCGAAGAAGAAACGGCTCTCGGCCTATCTCGATCCAGACGTCATGCACGCGCTGGCCGACTACGCCGCGCGCCGCGACGTCTCACTGTCGCTGATCGCCGAGGCTGCAATCGCCTCCTTGCTTTCGCCGGATGCGGACGAGCGAAAGGAAGCAGCGATCACCCGACGCCTGGACCAGATCGACCGGCGCGTGCAGCGCGTCGAGCGCGACGTCGGCATCGCCATCGAGACGCTGGCGCTATTCGTCCGCTTCTGGCTCACCTCAACTCCGGCTTTGCCGGAATCCGCCCAGGCTGAAGCCCGCGCGAAAGGCCTGCAGCGCTACGATGGTTTTGTCGACGCGCTCGGTCGCAGGCTGAGCAAAGGACCAAAGCTCCGGCAGGAAATCGCTGACGACGTCCCGCCGGCACTGCCGGCCGATGAGGATGAATCGCAGCCGAGATAGACTGTCAGAGGAAGCCGGCGATGTCGCCGCATCGAATTTTGCAGGTCAATTCGCGTCGCATCACGATCGCCCGTTTTGCTTGTTGCAAGGCCGGTATTCCTGCCTCTTCTAATCATCCCCGACCGCGGCCGAACCAGCTCGCCGCAAGGAATGGGGACCATCGTGACAATCAATCATCAGCCTGGCAGGGAAGCGGTATCCCGCAGCGCGCGCATGCTGCGCACGGCCCTTGGTCCCGCCATTGCCGGCTTCCTTGAAGATCCTGATATCGTCGAGGTGATGCTCAATCCGGACGGGCGGCTCTGGGTCGATCGGCTGAAGAGAGGGCTTGTCGCCACCGACGAAATCCTTATCCCGGCCGATGGCGAGCGGATCGTTCGGCTGGTCGCGCATCATGTCGGCGCGGAAGTACATTCCGGCAGCCCCCGTGTTTCGGCCGAACTGCCGGAGACCGGGGAGCGTTTCGAGGGCTTGTTGCCGCCGGTTGTCACGGCGCCGACCTTTGCTATCCGCAAGCCGGCCGTCGCTGTGTTTACGCTCGAGGATTATGTCGCGGCCGGCATCATGACAGAGAGCCAAGCCGGCGTGCTGCGGCTTGCGGTCGAAAGGCGGAAGAACGTGCTCGTCGCCGGTGGCACGTCGACAGGCAAGACCACGCTGGTCAACGCGCTGCTGGCCGAGGTGGCGAAGAGCCCCGACCGCGTCGTGTTGATCGAGGACACGCGCGAGCTGCAATGCGCCGCCCCGAACCTTGTGGCGTTACGCACCAAGGATGGCGTCGCCTCGCTCTCTGATCTGGTGAAGTCGTCGTTGCGGCTTCGCCCCGATCGCATCCCGATCGGCGAGGTGCGTGGTGCTGAGGCACTTGACCTGCTCAAGGCCTGGGGCACCGGCCATCCGGGAGGGATCGGCACCATCCATGCCAGTTCCGCCCTTGGCGCACTGCGCCGGCTCGAACAACTCGTGCAAGAGGTCGTCGTCACGGTCCCGCGCGCCCTCATTGCGGAGACGATCGACATTGTTGCCGTGCTCGCCGGCCGAGGCTCGTCCCGCCGCCTCGTTGAAATCGCTCTCGTAGACGGGCTCGATCCTGCCACCGGCGATTACCGCACGCTCGAGGCAAAGCTCGAGACCACACCAATCGCGAATCCCCAGTCGCCCATGGAGTTCCAAAATGAATCCGATCCGCTTCACTTCGTCATCTATCCGTAAGCTCGGTGCGGTGCTCCCGCTGGCCACTGCGACTGCTGCGGTCGCGGCCATAATGATCGCACCCGCCCACGCGGCAGGTTCTTCCATGCCGTGGGAGCAGCCGCTTCAACAAATCCTCGAATCCGTCGAAGGACCAGTCGCCAAGATCGTGGCGGTGATCATCATCATTGTCACCGGGTTGTCACTCGCCTTCGGCGACACGTCGGGCGGATTCCGCCGGCTGATCCAGATCGTGTTCGGACTGTCGATCGCCTTTGCGGCGAGTTCGTTCTTCCTGTCGTTCTTCTCCTTCGGCGGCGGAGCGCTCGTCTGATGGGAGGCTCCCTGCTGGAAGACGACGACATCCGCGGTTTTTTCGCGCCGGTACACCGGGCGCTCACCGAACCGATCCTGCTCGGTGGCGCGCCGCGCGCGGTCGCCATTACGAACGGGACGCTGGCCGGCGCGATTGGGCTTGGCCTCCGCCTCTGGATCGCGGGCCTCCTCATCTGGGCGGTCGGCCATTTCGCGGCTGTCTGGGCAGCCAAGCGCGATGCGCAGTTCATCGACGTCGTTCGTCGGCACCTGCGCTATCCCGCACATTTTGGCTGTTGAGAAGTTTTGCTCATGATGAACCTCGCCGAATACCGCAAACGCTCATCCGACCTCGCCGACTATCTGCCGTGGGCTGCGCTGGTCGCGCCGGGCGTTGTATTGAACAAAGACGGCTCCTTCCAGAGGACCGCCCGTTTTCGCGGTCCCGATCTCGACAGTGCGACGCCGGCGGAACTGGTCGGCACGACGGCGCGGCTGAACAGCGCGTTGCGCCGTCTCGGCTCCGGCTGGGCGATCTTCGTCGAAGCCGTTCGGCTTGCCGCGCAACACTATCCCGAAGGCCTTTTCCCCGACAGCGCCTCGGCGTTGGTCGATCTCGAACGTCGTGAACAGTTCGAGGGTGAGGTCGATCAGGAATCGTCCCAGTGGGGCGGTCGCCGGCCGAACGGTGAGCTGTTCGAGAGCAGCTACTTTCTCACCTTCGTTTGGATGCCGCCCGCTGAGGAAGCTTCTCGCATCGAGAGCTGGCTGTACGAAGGTCGGGAGAAGAGCGGCGTCGATCCGTGGGAACTCCTGAACGGCTTTGTCGACCGCACCGACCGGGTGCTGAACCTGGTCGAAGGTTTTGTCCCGGAGGCCGCATGGCTCGACGACGCCGAGACGCTGACCCACCTGCATTCCTGCATTTCCACGAAGCGGCATCGGGTCCGCGTGCCTGAGACGCCGATGCATCTCGATGCGCTGCTGGTCGATCAGCCGCTTGCGGGCGGGCTGGAGCCGAGGCTCGGCGATTTCCATCTGCGGACGCTCACCATCATTGGGTTCCCGACGGCAACCTTTCCGGGGATCCTCGACGATCTCAATCGGCTTGCCTTCGTCTATCGCTGGTCGACGCGGGCGATCATGCTCGACAAGTCAGACGCCACGCGCCTGCTGACGCGCATTCGCCGTCAATGGTTCGCCAAGCGCAAGTCGGTCGCCGCCATCCTCAAGGAGGTAATGACCAACGAGGCATCCGTTCTTTTGGACACCGACGCCGCCAACAAGGCGGCCGATGCTGACGCCGCCCTTCAGGACCTCGGCTCCGACCAGATCGGCCAGGCTTATGTCACCGCGACGGTGACGGTGTGGGATGCCGATCAGTCAATCGCCGACGAGAAGCTTCGGCTGGTGGAAAAAATCATCCAGGGCAGGGACTTCACAGCAATCGTCGAGGGCGTCAACGCCATCGAAGCATGGCTCGGTAGCATTCCAGGCCACGTCTATGCGAACGTCCGCCAGCCGCCACTGTCGACACTGAACCTCGCCCACATGATCCCGCTCTCGGCGGTCTGGGCGGGACCTATCGAGGACGAGCATTTTGGCGCCCCGCCACTGTTCTTTGCCAGGACGGAGGGTGCTACGCCATTCCGGTTCAGCCTGCATGTGGGCGATGTCGGCCACACCCTCGTCATTGGCCCTACCGGCGCCGGTAAGTCAGTCCTGTTGGCGATGATGGCGCTGCAGTTCCGGCGCTACGAGAACAACCAGATTTTTGCGTTCGACTTCGGCGGCTCGATCCGCGCTGCCATGCTCGCGATGGATGGCGACTGGCACAATCTCGGCGGCAATGCGTCGAGCGGGCAAGGGCCGGACGATCCGCTCGCTCTGCTCACCTTGGCGGACCTGTCGGATGACGTCGACGCCGTTTCTCTACAGCCGCTTGGCCGCATCCATCATACACCTGAGCGTGCATGGGCGGCCGACTGGCTCGTCGATATTCTTGTGCGAGAAGGCGTCCCCGTCACGCCGGAGGTGAAAGAACATCTGTGGTCGGCGCTGACCTCGCTGGCCAGCGCGCCGGTCCAGGAACGGACGCTGACCGGCCTATCGGTGCTGCTGCAATCTTCGCCACTGAAGCAGGCACTCCGGCCTTACTGTATCGGCGGTCCCTATGGCCGGCTGCTCGATGCAGAGCACGAGCGTCTTGGTGATGCTTCCGTCCAGGCATTCGAGACCGAAGGCCTGATCGGTACTGGTGCGGCGCCCGCCGTACTTGCCTATCTCTTCCATCGGATCGAGCAGCGGATGGACGGGCGGCCGACGCTGCTGATCATCGATGAAGGTTGGCTGGCGCTCGACGATGGTGGCTTCGCCGATCAGCTCCGCGAATGGCTAAAAACCCTTCGCAAGAAGAACGCTTCAGTCATCTTTGCTACGCAATCGCTCTCCGATATCGACGCCAGCAGGATCGCGCCCGCCATCGTCGAGAGCTGTCCGACGCGGCTGTTCCTTCCGAACGAGAGGGCGATCGAGCCGCAGATCACCGAGATCTACCGGCGCTTCGGTCTCAACGATCGCCAGATCGAGATCGTGGCCCGCGCGACGCCGAAGCGTGACTATTACTGCCAGTCGCGGCGCGGCAACCGGCTATTCGAACTGGGCCTTGGTCCGATCGGGCTGGCGCTGTGCGCCGCATCGTCCAAATCCGATCAAGCGGCAATCGACCGGATCATCATCGAGGGCGGTCGAAAACATTTCCTCGAGGCCTGGCTCACCGACCGCGGTCTCGGCTGGGCCGCCGACCTCATTCCCGATCTCACCAATGTCATCGACCAATCCGCCAAGGAGATCTTGTCATGAATTGCCTCCCGAAGAATCTTCGCCTCCGCCACATGACAGCGGCGAGCGTCATCGCCATGGCAGTAAGCCTGTCGTCGCAGCCGGCATCAGCGTTCATCGTCTTTGATCCCACCAACTACAGCCAGAACCTTCTCCAAGCCGCTCGCGCCCTGGAGCAGATCCAGAACCAGATCACCTCGCTTCAGAATGAGGCGCAGATGCTGATCAACCAGGCAAAGAACCTCACCTCGCTGCCGACCTCGCTGCTTGGCCAGATCGAAGGCAATCTCTCTCAGATGAAGAGCCTGCTCGGTGAGGCCGACAAGCTCGCTTACAGCGTCCAGGACATCGACAGCCAGTTTACCTCAACCTACGAGAATTTCGGCTCGGACCTTTCAAGCCAGCAGCTTGTCGATGGCGCGCGCGAACGCTGGCAGACATCGGTTTCGGCCTTCGAGCATTCTATGAAAGCCGGAGCCGTCGCTGTCGATAACATCGAGGGGACACAGGAACAGACCAGCGCGCTGGTCGGCGCCAGCCAGTCGGCTGTGGGCGTGCTGCAGGCGACGCAAGCCGGCAATCAGCTTCTCGCCGTGCAGGCAAAGCAGGTCGCTGATCTCACTGCGTTGATGGCAGCGCAGGGACGCGCCAACGCACTGGAGCAGGCGAGGCGGGCGGCTGCACAGGAACAAGCACGTGAACAGTTCAGCCGCTTCATGACGGGTAGCGGTTACAGCCCGTCATCCGTGAAGATGTTCCACGATTGAGGCCTGTCGCCATGGATCTCAAGATCGCGGCCCGGATGACAGCCGTTCTCGCCCTTGTCGCCTCCATGACCGCCGTCTTCATGGCGTTGCGCGGCGACGGCTCGCAGGACGCGTCCTCCCCGCGCTCCGCACATCCGGGCGGCGAGCCGGCAGGAGTCGAACTTGCGCGATGCCGGAACATCGGCATGGCCGCCATCGCCGACGAAGCCTGCAGGAAGGCCTGGGCGGAAAACCGCCGGCGTTTCCTTTGGCCGGCACAGCACGTGTCACCATATGCGGCTCCTTCGGTCGACAAGGACCAGAGCCGGCTCCTGCCCCTTCAGCCGTCGGCGCCGCCGGGCGCAGAAGACCAACGCCGCCCGAACACGGTGGCTCCATGAACGATACTGGCGTCATCGATCGCTTCCTGGAAACCTTCACTCATTACATCGATTCAGGCTTTGGCCTGCTCGGTGGGGAAGTCGCGTTCCTCACCTCCACGCTGATCGTCGTAGATATCACGATCGCCGGGCTGTTCTGGGCCTGGGGCGCGGACGAGGACGTGCTGCACCGGCTGGTGAAGAAGACGCTCTATATCGGCTTCTTCGCCTTCATCATCGGCAACTTCAATCGTCTCGCCGGCATCGTCTTCGAGAGTTTTTCCGGGCTCGGCCTGAAGGCCGGAGGATCAGCACTTTCGGGTTCCGCGCTGCTTCAACCGGGACGCGTCGCGCAGGTCGGCATTGACGCCGGCAATCCGATCCTTGAGGCTGCCAGCCAGTTGATGGGCTACGTCTCCTTCTTCGAGAATTTTGTTCAGATCGCCGTGCTGATGATCGCTTGGGCAATCGTCCTGATCGCCTTCTTCATCCTCGCCGTGCAGATCTTCGTAACCCTGATCGAATTCAAGCTGACCACGCTTGCCGGCTTCGTGTTGATCCCCTTCGCCCTATTCAACAAGACCGCCTTTCTCGCTGAAAAAGTGCTCGGCAACATCGTTGCCTCCGGCGTCAAGATCCTGGTGCTCGCCGTCATCGTCGGCATTGGCTCGGGTCTCTTCGGCGAATTCACCCAAGGTTTTGGGGCTGAACAACCGACGATCACGGATGCGCTGCCGCTCGTTCTCGGCGCTCTGTCCCTGATGGGGCTTTCGATCTTCGGTCCCGGCATCGCGACCGGCCTGGTTTCCGGCGCACCACAGCTTGGCGCGGGTGCTGCTGTGGGCACCAGCCTCGCAGCTGCAGGCCTAGGTGCCGCCGGCGCCATGGGCGCCCGCGCCGGATTGAGCGGCGGCGCAAGTGCAATCAGTGCAGGTGGGCGCATGTCGGCGGCCGCCGCGCGTGGCGGCGCGCATTTAGCCGGCAGCACCTCGACAGCTTACGGCCTCGCCGCCGCAACATCCGGACAGAGCGGTGCAGGCTCGATCGCCGCCGGCATTGCTGGTGTCGCCAAGGCCGGCGCCGGCGCAGCCGTTCAGCCGGTGAAGCAGGCAATGTCGCGCGCGGCTTCAGCCCTGTCTTCCAGCCAGCAGGCTGGCCGCTCGGCCGCATGGACCGCAACGGGTGGAGAGCAGCCAGCAGCAGCTGCTGCTTCAGGACGTGCGTCGACGGCTGAAACCAGTGCAGGATCGCCGCCGGCATGGGCCAACCGCATGAAGCGCGGCCAGGCCATGAGCCATGGCGCGAGCATGGCCGCGCATTCCGTCCGCTCCGGCGATCACGGCGGCGGCTCCATGAATGTTTCCCTCAATCAGGACGACCGCCGATGAACCTCTTCAAACGACCTTCCGTTCGCTACGGAAAAACGCATCAGCCACAGACGCCGTATCAACGTGCTGCGCAAGCCTGGGATGACCGCATCGGCGCGGCCCGTGTGCAAGCGAAAAACTGGAGGCTGATGGCCTTCGGGTCGTTGATTCTAGCCAGCGGCTTCGCTTCCGCCTTGGTCTGGCAGTCGACGCGCGGCACGATCGTGCCCTGGATCGTGCAGGTCGACAAGCTCGGCGAGGCACAAGTGGTCGCTTCAGCTGTCGCCGACTATCGGCCGACCGATCCGCAGATCGCATGGCATCTCGCCCGCTTCATTGAACAGGTCAGGAGCATCCCAGACGATCCCGTCATTGTCCGCCAGAACTGGCTGCGCGCCTATGACTACACGACCGACCGCGGCGCCATTTCTCTGAACGACTATGCCCGCCTGAACGACCCTTTTGCCAAGGTCGGCAAGATTCAGATGGCGATCGAGGTGTCCAGCGTCATCCGCGCCTCGCCAGACTCGTTCCGTGTCGCCTGGATCGAACGTCGATACGAGAACGGCAGCCTGGGCAGCACCGAGCGCTGGACCGCGATCCTCACCATCGTAATTGAACAACCCCGCGATGCCGACCGGCTGAAGGCCAATCCGCTCGGCGTCTATGTCAACGCCATCAACTGGTCGAAGGAACTTTCATGATGTGTGCGGCACGAACAGACAAGAAGACGGAACATACAGCGCGCTCCATGACGAAGGCGCGTGTGCTTGTCCTGGCACTGCTGTCGGCGACAGCACTCGCCGGCTGCGCCTCGAAAAAATACATTTCGCCGGAGATCCAATACGACGATGCTGTGCCTGCCGTGCAGAGGGCCGATCCGCCTGGTGCGGTGAAGGTGGTGGAGCTGCCGAAACCGCTTCCGCTGCCCGGCCAGTTGAAGCCGATAGAGACCAGTAAGGCTAAGGCGGAGCCGGCCGATCCCAAACAGAGGATCAGCCAGGCCAATGAGGCCGCACGAATGCAGCCTGTCCGCGATGGTTTTATCAACGCGATCCAGCTGTATCCCTGGAGTGAAGGCGCGCTCTATCAGATCTATGCCGCGCCCGGCCAGGTCACCGACATCGCGCTGCAGCCGAGCGAGCAGCTTGTTGGCTCCGGTCCTGTCGCTGCCGGCGACACTGTGCGCTGGATCATCGGCGACACGCAGAGCGGGGCAGGGGATCGGCTTCAGGTCCACATCCTCGTCAAGCCGACGAGGCCCGATCTCCAGACCAACCTTGTCATCAACAGCGATCGTCGTACCTATCATCTCGAGCTGCGATCGACCGAAGGCACCTACATGGCATCGGTTTCATGGCAGTATCCGCAAGATCAGCTGATCGCGCTCCGGCGCCAGAACGCACAGGTTTCCGCCGCGCAGCCGGTCGCTGCCGGCGTCGACATCCAGAAACTCAACTTCCGCTACCGCATCGAGGGCGACACGGCGCCGTGGAAGCCGATGCGTGTGTTCGATGACGGCACAAAAGTCTATATCGAATTCCCGTCCGGCATCGCTCAGGGTGAGATGCCGCCGCTCTTCGTCATCGGCCCATCGGGCGGCTCGGAACTGGTCAACTACCGCGCTCGGCAAAACTACTATGTCGTTGACCGGCTGTTCGCCGCAGCTGAACTGAGGCTCGGCGACAAGACGAGCGAGAAGCGTGTCAGAATCGTGCGCAGTGACGGGAAAAGACCGCAGCGTAGCGCGGGGCTGTTCCGATGAGCGACGTTGCAGATCCCCCGAACGTCGACATCAGGGCCGAACTACGTCTGAGGCCCGAGCCCGCCAGGGTCACGCGCCTTTCGCGCAAGGTGCTGATCGGTCTTGGTGGAGTGGCCAGCGCTGCGATCCTTGGCACACTGATCTGGGCGCTCGACATCAGGCGGCACAGCAACGATGAGCCGTCCGAACTCTTCACCACTGAAAATCGATCGACCGCCGACGGGCTACAAACCCTGCCGAAGGATTACGCCGGCGTTCCAAAACTCGGGCCGCCTTTGCCCGGCGATCTCGGACGGCCGATTCTGCGTGCGCAGGAGCGCGGTCAGTCGATCAAGGTGCCCGACAGCAGTACGCCGCGCGCCGATCCCAACGAGCAGCGTCGCCTGGCAGAGATTGAGGCCGCGCGTGTCGCAAAACTCTTTACCGAAACCAACCCGCGAGCGAACCCCGCGCGGCAGGATACTGGCACAGGGAATGCCGTGGCGAGCGCTATGTCCGGCTTGACACCACCGACCGAACAGCCTCCGCTCGATCTTGGCGCTGCGCAAAACATGCAGGACCGCAAAGCCGCATTCGTCAACGCAGAACCGGATCGGCGCACTGTCAGTTCCGATCGTCTCGCCGGAAAGGCCTCGCCCTATGTCGTGCAGGCCGGCACGGTCATTCCGGCTGCACTCATTACCGGTATCCGTTCCGATCTTCCCGGTCAGATCACCGCTCAGGTCACGGAGAACGTTTACGACAGCCCGTCAGGAGCGTACCTCCTGATTCCGCAGGGTGCGAGGCTGATCGGCCAGTACGACAGCCAGGTCGCCTTCGGACAGTCACGCGTGCTTCTGGTCTGGAATCGGCTCATTCTGCCGGACGGCGCCTCGATCGTCCTGGAGCGCCAACAGGGTGCGGATGCGCAAGGTTTTTCCGGGCTGGAAGACGAGGTCGATCATCACTGGGGACAATTGTTGCGGGCCGCGGCGGCCTCGACCTTGCTCAGCATCGGGACATCATTTGGCTCCAGCAGCGATGAGAGCGACATCGCCAAAGCCATCCGCGAAGGCGCGCAGGATTCGGTGAGCAATATCGGTCAGCAGATCGTGCGCGACCAACTGGACGTCCAGCCGACGCTTACCATCCGGCCCGGGTTCCCGGTCCGTGTCATCGTCAATCGCGACCTTGTAATGGCGCCCTATGGCACAGCAAAGGAGCCGTCATGATCAAACTGAAACTTTCCGCCATTCCCGATGATCGGCCGATCAAGATCACGGTCGAACTGCCCGCCACCGTTCACCGCGACCTCGTCGCCTATGCCGAAGTGCTCGGCCGCGAGGCGTGCCAGACGATCACCGATCCGGCAAAGCTGATTGCACCGATGCTCGCGCGGTTCATGGCGACAGATCGGGCATTCACCCGATCCCGGCACGGTCCTAAAGATAGCTAATTCCGTGCGCGGCCGAAGAAGAGTATCAGGACGCAGGATCCCACTTCCGAAGAAGCGCGATGAAGGCAGCCACGTTGGGATCGCGGCCCATCGACCCAGCGACGGCCTTGAGAAACGCGCATTTGCAAGGTGACGCATCCAACCCGATCGGTGATTGGACACTCTTCCCCGACCCCGGTGCTCCAACCTGTTCAAGCGCATCATCCAGATCGTTGAGAATGCGGCGCAGGTTGGCCAGGAAACGTTCGCCGGCGGCCGTTGCCTTGACCCCGCCGGGATGGCGTTCGAACAAAGCCACGCCCAACATCAATTCAAGATGCCTGATACGCCTGCTGAGCGCGGAATGATGAATTCGCAGTTGCCGGGAGGCACCGAGAAAGCTGCCTTCCTCGGCGATAGCGATCGTACAGTAAAGCGTGATCAGCTGAATGGAGCGCCACATTGCAACTCCTTTTGTGCGGAGACGATGTCTCGTGGTCACGAGTTTGATTTGTTGGTGCCGGGCCTGCCGGTCTCGCGAAGCCTTTGCAGCGTGCGTTCATCGAAACGCGCCGTCACCGCGACTGTCTCTTCGCCGCCGATGAGCTTGGGTAGCCCAAGCGGTGTCACCCTGAAATGCAATTGAACCAGGCGTAGCAGCCAAAGCGGGTTCATTTCGATGATGATTGTGTCGACGCCTCTGCCCATGCCCCACTCGACGATACCGGACAAAAGTGAATTCGCCACCGGACTGAGCATGCGTCCGCGTTCCCGAAATTGCGGTTCGACGCAGTAGCGCGTCCATTCCCAGATGTTTGCGCCAGCAGGCCGCTCGCCTTCGCAAAGATCGGACAGGATCTCCGACAAAAGGTGCGGTCGGGTTGAAGGCAGCATGCGCTGGTAGCCGACAACTCGATTTTCGGTGAGAAAGAGCATGTGAACTGCGTGCTCATCGTCGAAGCGGTCGATCTCACGACCACTTTCGCGCTGCAGATCCGCCCAGCCTCTTTCTTCGACAAATACCTTGTGGCGCAGACGGAACGCCTGATCCAACTCCGCTTGATATTGTTCCGCATTCTGCGCTGTAACGATAAGAAACATCTTGGTTGACCTCCAGTTTCGAGGTCAACCAATGGTCTTTGCTAGTACAAGCCGGCATCACGTATTTGCGCGAGGCTAGGCTATCAGACCCAGGCGGAAAGCTTCAGCGACAGCGTGTATGGTGCTCGTCACGCCGAGTCTCTCACGTACTAAGCGCAAGTGGGTATCGGCTGTGTTGCGGCTGATGCTGAGGTGATCGGCGATTTGGTCCACTGTGAGGCCTTCCGACGCCCAACGCAGGACGTCCTGCTGCCGAGGAGAAAGTCGCACGGGCTTCGAGATCCGTTTTCCATCCGCGAGAATAGCCGCGCAGCCGAAAGCGCAGGCGGCAACAAACTGAAAGGCGAGACGGTCGTGAGGGTCGGGGTCCAGCTTTTCGCCGGCGACGGAAAAGCCGACCACCTGTCGTTCCAACGTCGCAAACGGTATTGTGAAACCTTCGCACAATTTGAACTCAGTTGCCTCGTCCATGATCCGCCGACCAAATGGGCGGACCGCGCCCATTTGATTCATTTCGCTCCAACGGAACGGGCTGCTACCACGACTTACAAGCTGGATGGTTGGATCACGATAAAGGTAGCCCTGTGAAAAATAGCGCTCGGACCATTGTTCTGGCCAAGCGTCGAGAAGGACATGTGCTAGCTGCTCACGCCTTAAGGCATGTGGTGGAGGTATTGGCCCTGCCAGCATGTTCGTGGCGCCAAATCGGTTAGCATAACGAAGCGCGTACCGACAGATTTCCTGCTGGGTTGAGCTCTTCCGTATGTCGTTCAAAAACTCGAACGTATCATCAAGGCGACTGCGCCAAGCCCTAGTCGGCGATCCTGGATTGTTGATCCGACCGTCGCTGTGAGCGCGCCGTCCCTCACGTTCCTTCCCGATATCTCGCGGACTGTTACCTGACATCACAACATTGAAGGCTTGAACCGCGCCAGATTTTCCGGAGGCCATTTCGTTTGGTCACTCGGCCGTTTCTTCCTGCATGGCGTACCGCTCTTTGGTTTCGGCCGGCGGGATGTTGCCGTCGGGCTCCAGCCAGGAAAAGGGTATTCGCGACGACTACGTCGTTCTGGTCGGCGTGCCGCTCAACAAGGAATTCGGCAAGGCCGTCGGCGCCGACTTCTATTGCCGCGATCCGGCGGTGGCGGTCGAGACCGCCAAGGACTTCATGAAGCGCAAGCACAAAGTGCGGGTATCATCATAGCTGCAAGGCAACCTTTCTCGGTGGAAGTCGTAGGCGTCTGGCGTGGAGCGACGGCATCCACGTGGGCCAACAGCTCTCGCGACGGCCCGTCGATCGGGCAGCGCTCCGGCAGCCAGATGTCGCTCACGAATGGACATCGCCCGGTTATCGCCAAGCGGCCGTGTGGACGGTTGTGGTGTTCACTCACGCTCTGCTTGATCTCCCAAGCTACGCACGCGGCGATGGCTAATTTGAGTTGGTGGAGTGGCTGGGAATTCCTGCGGGCATCCCACAACCACTCCACCTCACGTAGGGTTCCTCATGCGTGCGGAGCCGGCCTCCCGGTTAGTGCGAATAACCGGCGGCTGTCTCGCTGAGGCTCTTCCCTTTGGTCTCGGGCGCCAGCCACTGCGACAACCCGGCTCCGACACCGGCGATGCCGGCGGCGATCAGCATGGTTGTCGAAGTGCCGAGGTTGGACATTGACCACGGCAGCAGAAACGTGCCGAGGCCGGCGCCGATCCGACTGATGGCGGCCGCGAAGCCCGTTCCGATCCCGCGGACCTCGGTCGGGAAGACCTCGCCCGGGTAGATGCCGGTCAGCGTGGTGTACCCCGCGTTGAAGAAGGAGAAGGCAAGGAATAGGCTCAACACGACCATCGCCGGCGCGTCCCCCCACAATCCGATAATCGCGAGGAGCACGGTGCACAGCCACTGCGTCGGAACGGTCAGCACGCGGCGGCCGGCCTTGTCTATCAACAGCACCGTGATCACCACCCCCGCGGCAGCGACCGCGGAGAGCCCGACTCCGCCGGCAAACCCACCACTGAGGCCGTATCTCTCCAGCACGCTGTCGGCGAAGGTGGCGATCGCGAAGTACGGTGTGACGGCGCAGAACCAGAACCCCGATGTGAACAGCGTGGCCCGCCAATACTGTGCGGAGAACAGCGTCCCCACACCGCCCTTGGCAGTGTCCCCGTGCTCGACATCAACCATGTCGGCGGAGCTCTCCATGTACCGGTGGGCGATGTCACGGGCCTCGTCCTTGCGGCCTTGGTTCCATAGCCAGTGCGGCGACTCGGGCAGGCCGATCCGGGCGATGAGCAAGACCACCGCGATCAAAGTGCTCGAGCCCAGGATGACCCGCCAGCCCAGGCCAGTCATCTCGACCAGCAAGTGACCCACGATGAATGCGACCATGAACCCGACATACCAGGCGATTACGGTTACGCCCAACAGCCGACCCCGCAACCGGGCGGGAGAGAACTCGGACATCAAAGGCCAGCCGATGGAGTATTCACCGCCGATCGCGATGCCCATCAACAGCCGGATCACGAATAGCTGCATGGCTGAATCGGCGAAGAACTGCATTGCTCCGGCGAAGAACTGCAATGCCGACGCAATCACGAAGAGGGCCATGTCCACCAGGAACATCGGCTTGCGACCGAACTTGTCGGTGGCCCAGCCCCCCAGCGGCGAGCCTATGAAGATGCCGAACAACGGGGCCGCTGCAATCAGGCCCATCCAGAGTTCCGAGATGCCCATATCGGCGGTCATCTCACCGGTCACCGGGCCGATGATCCCGAGGATGTAGCCGTCGAGGAACATCCCGCCGATCATGACGGCGATCAGCCTCCTCATGAACCGTCGTTTGAATGCTGCCGAGGCCTCGCCAGGCTCGGCGGCGGTAGCCGCTATAGATGACATATATAGTTTCCTCCCTATTTCTCGGTTTGATTTTCGGCAAATGGATGAGTGGGGTGAGGTTGCTCCGATCGCGTTGCGCAGCAGCTAAGGAATCCAAGATCGTGGTGTTCACGCCCCCGGTTGACGAATGCGTCCCCGACCCGGGCGACGACAACTCAAAATGGAAGAGTTCGCGCGGGCCGAGCTACGGCCGAAAGAAAAGTTCGCAATGTCCCGCAAAAGGCACGTTCGAGGTGATGCCCGAGAGGAAGTAACAAATCGCCTGGGCCGGCCTCAGCCTCGCGATCGCTGTCATCACGCCAAACGCATCCTCGGTGAGCATGACGATATTCTTGGGATGGTCTGCTTTGGCTGTCGACGAGGCGTTGGTGATGAAGGTCAGTGGGTAGGCGGCGCGGGTGTTCTCGGTCTTGCTGCCGTCCGTCGATGCGGGCTTCCAGTAGCGTGAAATCGGAGATAGAAGCCTTTCCTGCATGACGTTTCCTTATGTCTCTCTGAGACAAGAAATGCAGGAAGAGTTGTTTATTTTCAACGGCATAAATAATTGTGTCGTGAGTAAGAAAATGTTATGCGTAAGTGGATCGATGGGGATGCCATGTATTTTCGAAGGAAACTTCCCTCCCTTACAGCCCTAGTCGCGCTCGAAGCGGCTATCCGGCATAGAAGCGTCACGGTGGCCGCGAAGGAACTCGGCGTCACACAGGCTGCTGTGAGCCGACAGATCGCCCTACTCGAGGAGCAGTTCGGCAGGCCGCTCTTCCGCCGCGGGCACCGAACGATCGAGCCCACTCCGTCCTGTTTGATTCTCGGCGATGCGTTAGCCGAAAGCCTCTCCGCAATCGCCGATGCCGTGGACGTCGTCAGGAGCAATGGGAGCGATGTCGTGACGATCGGTGCGACAATCGCCTTTTCCTCGTTCTGGTTGCTGCCCAAGCTGGCCGAACTCAGACGGTTGCACCCCCGCGTCCAGATACGGGTGATATCGCAGGACACCAGGTTCAATCTGGAAGCCGGAGAGGTGAATATGGCCTTTCGGTACGGCTCACCCCCCTTCCACGATGGGATGGCGATCGCGGGACGCGGAGACAGGATATTTCCCGTCTGCTCGCCGGGCTACGCACGCGCCCGTGACATCGGCTCATTTCCGACAGGCACGTTCGAGCTCATCGAAACCGACGTGCCCGACCGCAGTTGGTATCGGTGGGCTGAGTGGTTTGCGCGGTCTGGTCGAAAATCCGATGGAAGGGCGGCGGCCCTGTGTTTTAGCCATTATACCGAAACGATATCGGCCGCCCGGGCGGGCCAAGGCGTCGCTCTGGGATGGGAAACACTGATCAGGTCGTTTCTGGACGACGGAAGTCTCGTGAAGGTGGGCGATACGGAGTTCGAAGCGGAAGGCCGCCACAACGTCGTCATCTCCGCGGCCTCGAAGCGATCCGAAGTGTGCGATCTCGTGGCCGGATGGCTCACTCAAGCGCTCCAGCGGCCCTAGATCGGGGGCCAGTCGACGAATGAAGTTCGTCGAGCCGCGTTCAAGGACGCCTTGTGCGGCAGGGCGGTCGCCTCCGACGCCTGTTGCCGCGACGGCTGTGGCGCTCGAGGCCGCCAAGGACTTCATGAAGCAGAAGCACACCGTTCGCGTATCAAAGCAGCAAGGCAACTCCTGCGGTGTTGGAGGTGGGGCTCAGGTGGACTGTCCCATGCTCACGGATTTCTGAAGCGCTGCAGCAAGGCCATCTGCAACGGCCGCTTCAAACCCGGCCGCGCGCATGGCCTCGATTGCCGCTGCGGTGGTGCCGCGGTAGTCGAGGAAGGTCTGGACGATGTCTTTGGGATTGTCTGCGCGAGCCTCGATGAGTTTTCCCGCTCCAATCAGCACCGCGATGACGCTCCTTCGGGCAAGGTCCGGGCTTATTCCTCGCCTGACGGCATCGTCCATCATCGCCGCCGCCAAAAGCGCCGGAAACGCCGGGCCGGATCCGGTAAGGCCGGTCATGTAGTCGATATCTCCTTCGGTTTTGACTTCGTCGGCGGCGCCACAGGCTTCTAGAATCCGGCGAACGACATTGCGGTCATCCGCGGTGACGCCCTGGGAGCCTATCCAGGGAGTATAGGAATTCCGCACCTCTGCGGCTGCATTCGGAAGCGTGCGGACCACGCGGTCGGTCTTGAGACGTCGAGCCAATTGGTCGAGAGGGATCCCGGCCATGACCGACATGACAAGCTTGCCGGACGCAGAAATGTCGATGGCAGGCCAATCCTGGGGCCGGACCGAGACGATGATGACATCAGATCGATCCACCAGTTCCTGGTTGTCCCTGGTCCAGGTAGCGTTTGGCAGAAAGTCGGGTTCCTCGCTTCTGTAGGAGAGCGTGAGGTGCTCTGCGGCAACTACTTGTGCATCGACAATAGCCTCGGCGAAGGCGCGTCCCAGCCAGCCTCCTCCACCAATTATCCCGATGCTCATGGATTCGCTCATTGTCGCAACTCTTCCTCAGTCCGCCAAATAGTCATGTCTGGCGAAAAACCGATCCAGTTCGCGCTGCTGCGGGGCCTCGCCCGTAAAAATCTCCACGTAGCCGGGAATGCGCTTCATGCGGGCCGTGAGATCTTCCCTGGTCTGCATTGAGATGTAGCCGATCTGCACGAGGTAGACGGTGCGCGCTCGAACATCGGCCAAGCTTTCCTTGTAGCCGAAGCGGACGAACATCTGGCTCATGGCATCGAGACGCGTCTGGTCGGCTTTCTGGACCTCCGCCAGAATGTCAGGGGATTGAATCGCCCAGCTTCTGACTGCGAACTCGAACTGGGCATCGAACAAGGACTTGTCGAGCCAGCAGTCGAAAACGTTCAGCATCGCTTCGGCAACCGTTTCGGCATAGGCCTCGGCCTGCTTGACGAGGTTGCCAGTGTTCTTGTCCCGCCAACGCGTCACGAGGCCAGCCAACAGTTCTTCTCTATCCCTAAAGAACCAATAAAAGCTGGTGCGCGACAGGCCCAGCTTCTTGGCCAATGGCGAAATTCTCACCGTGTCGACGCCAGATTCCAGAAGCAGGTCATAGGCGGCTTCGAGCCATCCCTCCGGCGATCCACGCCATCCGCTATCGTTCGAAATCTGCTCCATGAGCGGCCAGCCTAACAAAAGGTCAAACTGAAAACCAGCAAAATGTACACCTATGTCGACTCTGTCGACTTACTGGAAGCTAAACTTGACATGCATGTACATTTCCAGATAGCGTTCGCACCTGCCATCCCAGTCCGGAGTCCGTCTGATGTCGAGCGATCCCCTTCTGCAGCCATACAAACTCAAGCATTTGACGCTGCGCAATCGCATCATCGTGACGTCGCATGAGCCGGCTTATCCGGAGGACGGGATGCCTAAGGAGCGCTATCTTGCCTACACAGTTGAAAGGGCGAAGGGCGGTGTGGCGATGACGATGACAGCCGGGTCCGCGGCGGTCTCGAAGGACAGCCCCCCGGTTTTCAACAATCTGCTCGCCTACAAGGACGAGATCGTGCCGTGGATCCGGCAGATGACCGATGCGGTGCACGAAGAGGGCGCCGCCATCATGATCCAGCTAACCCACCTTGGACGTCGCACACGCTGGGACAAAGGCGACTGGCTTCCCGTCGTGGCGCCGTCCCATCATCGGGAAGCCTCACACCGCGCGTTTCCCAAGAAAATTGAAGACTGGGATATCGAGCGCATCATCAAGGACTTCGCGGACGCCGCCGAGCGGATGAAGGCGGGCGGGATGGATGGCGTCGAGCTGGAGGCTTACGGCCACCTGCTCGAACAGTTCACGTCTCCTCTCACGAATGACCTTGACGGTCCCTATGGCGGTTCCCTTGATAATCGCATGCGCTTTTGCATGGACGTCTTGAAGGCGATCCGGTCCCGGGTCGGCGAGGACTTCATCCTGGGCGTGCGCTATACGGCGGATGAACGTCTCCCCGGCGGCACTGGCAAGTCGGAGGGCATTGAAATCTCCAAGCGGCTCAAGGAAAGCGGACTTATCGATTACCTCAACGTGATCCGCGGCCATATTGACACCGATGCGGGCCTGACGGACGTCATTCCGATTCAGGGAATGGCGAATGCGCCGCACCTTGATTTTGCCGGCGAGATTCGTGCGGCAACCAACTTCCCAACCTTCCATGCAGCGAAAATACCGGACGTCGCGACAGCGCGCCACGCGATTGCATCGGGTAAGGTCGACATGATCGGCATGACGCGCGCTCACATGACCGACCCACACATCGTGCGCAAGATCATCGAAAAACGCGAAGACGAAATCAGGCCCTGCGTGGGTGCCAACTATTGCCTGGACCGCATCTATCAGGGCGGAGCGGCATACTGCATTCACAACGCCGCGACCGGCCGCGAACTGACCATGCCGCACATCGTCCCCAAGGCAGAAACCCGCAAGAAAATTGTCATCGTCGGTGCAGGTCCGGCTGGCCTCGAGGCCGCCCGCGTGGCGGGCGAGCGAGGACACGAGGTGGTGGTCTTCGAGGCCGCCAGCGACCCTGGCGGGCAGATCCGCCTGACAGCGCTGAGCCCGCGCCGCAAGGAGATGATGAGCATCATCGACTGGCGCATTGCCCAGTGCGAAAAGTACGGAGTGACCGTCAAGTTCAATAGCTGGGCGGAAGCAGAAACCATCGCGGCGGAAAATCCTGATGTCGTCATCGTTGCGACGGGCGGGGTGGCGCACACCGACGTCCTTTCCAAGGGCAACGAGTTGGTGGTGTCCTCATGGGACATCATCTCCGGAGACGTAAAGCCAGGAACCAATGTTCTGATCTTCGATGACGCCGGTGACCACGCGGCACTTCAGGCCGCGGAATTCCTCGCGGGAGCGGGAGCGAAGGTCGAGATCATGACACCGGACCGGTCGTTCTCACCCGAGGTCATGGCTATGAACCTCGTGCCCTACATGCGGTCTCTTCAAAAACTCGATGTGACCTTCACGGTTACCTATCGGCTCGAGTCTGTTGAAAAGAACGGTAACCAGCTCATTGCAAACGTCGGCAGCGACTACGGCGGCATATCGAGACAGCGGGTCGTGGACCAAGTTGTCGTCAATCACGGCACCATTCCACTCGATGACATCTATTTCGAACTGAAACCGAAATCGACCAATCACGGTGAGATTTCGCAAGATGAGCTCATCGCCGGACAACCGCAGTCGGTGGTGCGGAATCCGCAGGGCCAGTTCCAACTCTTTCGTATCGGCGACGCCGTTTCAGCGCGCAACACCCACGCCGCGATCTACGACGCACTGCGACTGGCGAAAGATATCTGACGTCCGGCAACGGACCAAAGCGTCCGCTCACAACAAGGACTGCGAGATGAACAGAAGTGAGGCCCTGCAATATTTTGTAGACACGGCGTTCGTGGCCTTCGACCAGTTCTCACACGACCTGCGATCGCGCAGATCGATCATCCAGCTCTTCGCCCAATCGGAAGTTCCCGGGCTGGAGCGGACCAAGGCAGGGAGCCGTTTGCCGGTCTGTTCTTATCTTGGCTCGGCGTTGGCAGAAGAAGCGATCCCGTCCACGCTCCGCAACTTGATCGAACGCTTCAAGGCGATTGAGCCGCTGCTCGAATGGCGGCCGAAATCAAATCCCGCCCAGTCTGCCAGCAGCAATTTCAGCGACGGTCACGCCAACGCGATGATCCTTGGCCCGGGCGGCATCGAGGACAGAAACGATCTGTGGCTCGGCGTCACGTTGATGGCTCCTCACGTTCGGTATCCCGACCACGATCATCCGCCGGAAGAGACCTACCTTGTGCTCTCGCATGGCGAGTTCAAGCAGGGTGACAAGGCTTGGTTTTCGCCGGGCATCGGTGGTTCATTCTACAATCCGCCAGGCATCAAACACGCAATGAGGTCGCTGGATGGGCCGCTGTTCGCTTTCTGGGCGCTCTTGGTGGATCAGACGCATCACTGAGCTCGGCCAGGACCCGCTACAGGTCGAGAAATGCCAGGACCGCCGTGCGGGTGAAGCGAGTCAATCATCATAGCTTCATCCATCGACTTCGATTGGCCGCGGACCGACAAGGCGCTGCCGATCTCGCAGGGGCGCCTCAGATCGTGGAATGGTTGCTAGGCGTCGATTTTCACATGGCCGACCGGATTGGAACAGCAAGCAAGGATATAGCCGTCGGCAATCTCTTCGTCAGTGATGCCCCCATTGTGGACCATATGCACGTCGCCTTCGGTCTTGCGAACCTTGCATGTCCCGCATATCCCCATACTGCAACCCGATCGGATCACCAGGCCGGCAGCCCGTGCTGCAGCCAGGATCGTATCCGTCTCGACGCATGTCGCGGAGACACCGGATAGGACAAATTCGATCTCGGCCTCGTTGTTCTCGGCGGGAACAAAGTCATCCGGGACCTTCTCGGCCTCAGGAAGAGGCGCGCGGAAGCTTTCCTGATGGTAATGCGCCATGTCGAAACCGAGACCGGCCAGCGCCTCGCGGACGGCTTGCATGAAGGGCTCGGGCCCGCAGCAGAAAACCTCGCGCTCAAGATAATCCTGCGCCATCAGTCCGAGCATCAGCTGGTTGAACATGCCTCTGTAACCGGTCCACGGCCTGTATGGATCGGTCTGTTCAACCACCCATTTCAGGTCAATGCCGGTTACGCGCGACGCCATATGCTCCAGCCGTTCGCGGAAGATGATCTCAGAAGGGCGGCGCGCGCAGTGGACAAAGACGATGTCCGGATCAACCCCGGAATCATACAGGTGTGTAGTCATGGACATCATCGGTGTGATGCCCGAGCCGGCTGAGATGAAAAGATACTTTTCGGCTGGCTGATGTGCCATCGAGAAGGTGCCGCCCGGACCGATTGCCCGCAGGCGCATTCCCGGACGGAGGCTGTCAAACATCCACTGCGTTCCGACAGAGTCGGCCTGCGCTTTCACGGTAATGGTCAGCGAGGTCGGCCGCGACGGAGATGAGGATATCGTATAGGTCCGGTAGATCGGACCGCCGGGAGTGGGCAGTTCCAAAGTGAGGAACTGCCCCGGATCAAAATTGAACAGCGATCCGGTCGGCGACCGGAAACAAAAGGTCAGGACGTTCGGCGCCTCCGGCAGAAAGGAGGCACATTCGAGTTCTTCCGCGTCGGTCCAGAAAACCAGCCTGGGTTTTGCGACCACGTTCATTGGATCACTCCGCGGCCAATTGCATCGAGGCCTGAGAGCGCTCAAGCCAGTTCGCGTACCAATCGACGAATTGGGTCACACCGCTTTCCTGAACCGGCGAATATGGTCCGGGAACATAGGCGGGAGAAAAGATCCCTTGCTGATTGGTCTCGACGATCTCGCGGTCTTCATCATTGGTTGAAATCCAGACCTCGGTCAGGCGCTTGAGATCGTAGTCGACCGCTTCGACGGCATCTTTGTTGACAAGCCAGGTGGTTGTGACCTCGGTTTCCGTGGCGCTGATTGGCGTGACTCGGAAGGTCAAGGAGTGATCCGGCAGGAAGTGGCTCCAGGTCGTTGGATAATGGAACATCAACAGCGAGCCTGCTTCGGGCAGAGCTACCCGGCCAAGATTCTTGTGAACGGCCGCCTTACCGTCGAGCGTGTAGCTGACGGCCCCTTGCTGCAGCGGCATCCGCGCCAGTCGAAACTGACCGCTGCCGCCAAGGCGGAACTGCGATGGCGCGCCCGAGCCTTCACAACGGTCAAAATGCGCCTGAAGCGTCGCCGAGACCGACCCGTCAGCAGACACTCCCGCCACTTCCGGGTCGAGTGAGAAGGAGAGGCAGAGCGACGGATGGTTGCTGCTGCAGTGGTAGCATTCGCGGTTGTTTTCCCACACAAGCTTCCAGTTGGCCTTCTCGATGATGGTCGACGTATGCGCGACCTTCGCATTGTTGAGGTCATGGACGTCAAGGTAGGGAAGGGCCAGCTTGGCAAACGGTTCAAAGTCTGGGGGCGTTTCGGACAGACAGACGTAGACCAGGCCGGCTAGATTGCGCAGTTGGACGGGCTTCAGGCCGTGTTTGGACATGTCGAAATCGGGGCCCATGTCATTTGCCCAGATGAGCTTGCCGTCAAGCTCATAGGTCCACTGGTGATAGGGGCAGACGAGTTTGGCCACTTGGCCTTCGCGCGCCTTGCAAATCATCGATCCGCGATGGCGGCAGGAATTGTGGAAGGCGCGGATTTCACCATCGCGGGCGCGCACGATGATCACCTCATAGGCGCCCACGCGCGTCGTCACATAGCTACCGGCTTTTGCAAGCTGGCACGCCGGGATTGCGTAGAGCCATTCCTGATAGAAGATGTGCTCAAGATCGAGCTGGTAAACCGTCGGCGACGTGTAAAAGGGCTGCTCGAGGGCATAGCCCGAGACGCGGCGCGCTAACAATTCTTGGATCGGCGGCGACGAGGCGTTCATGCGAAAATTCCACGGATGGCGTACATTTTGAGTTGAAATTTTCTTATCTCAATCTTTTGCGCAATAGCATTTATTTTCACCTCGATTTACTTCAGCTAACCTCTTGCGTGCCGCCTGCGCTTGCTGCACGAAAAGAAAAGCCATGACTCCAGGACCGAATGGTCTCCCTTCTGGTAACCGCCTCATCTGCTTTGAGGTGGCGCCTGAACTGCGAGTTCGAATGCCGCTGAGGAATTGAACGTGGTGCCCAGGGTGTCAGCCGCCAGATCAAGGCCCCTATCGCGACTGGAACCTGGTCGACTGCGAGCTTCCGTGAACCAATAGTGACCGTCAGTTCGGTACCTCGGGTCCCTTGGACTTGTGAATTGTCGCGCCTGAGCCGCGCGGCGCGTCTTCCGGCACGCCCTCATGCGCTGCATGTTCCTTGTCGAATTTGATCACCGGCTCCATTTTTGCCAGCACGTCGTCGGCCAGCCAGCACAGGCTCATATGACCGTCGCCGAGATGTTTGACCGGCGGCACCTTCGTCTCGCACAGATTGTCCGGCACCAGCTTCTTGTAGCCGCAGCGCGTCTGGAACGGACAGCCCGAGGGCGGGTTCATCGCCGAGGGGATGTCGCCCTCCAGCACGATGTGCCGCTTGACCACGCTGGTGTCGGCGATCGGGATCGCCGACAGCAACGCCTCGGTATAGGGGTGATAGGGCGGCGAAAAGATCTGGTCGGTCGTGCCCTGCTCGACGATATAGCCGAGATACATCACGACGACGCGGTCGGCGATGTAGCGCACGACAGACAGGTCGTGGCTGATGAACAGCATCGTCGTCTTGTTCTTGCGCTGGATGTCCATCAGCAGTTCGGTCACCGCTGCCTGCACGGAGACGTCGAGTGCCGACACCGGCTCGTCGGCCACCACCACCTTGGCATCGCCGGCGAAGGCCCGCGCCACGCCGATGCGCTGCTTCTGGCCGCCGGAAAGCTGGCGCGGCTTGCGGGTTTCGAACGCCCGCGGCAACTTCACCAGGTCGAGCAGTTCCAGCATGCGCTTGCGGCGGTCGGCCACCGTATTGCCGACATTGAACTTTTCCAGCGTGCGGATGATCTGCGAACCGACCGAATGGCTGGGGTTCAGCGTGTCGAACGGATTCTGGAACACCATCTGGATCGACGACACGGTTTCGACGCTGCGCCTTTCGATGCCGGTCGATTGGATCTCCTTGTTGCCGAGCGTCACGGTGCCCGAGCTTGCCGTCTCCAGGCCGAGCAGCACCTTGGCCAGCGTCGACTTTCCGCAGCCGGATTCGCCGACGATGGCGACGGTCTCGGATTCGCGCGCCATGAACGAGATCGTCTCGTTGGCCTTGACGACGCGGCCTTCGCTCGAACCGAACACCTCGCTGCCGCCGACCTTGTAGTATTTCCTCAGATCTTCGATCTTGAGCACCGGCGCGCCGGGCACGACGCGCTCATTGACCTTCTTGGCGCCGGGCGGCAGCGCTTCCCAGTCGATCTCGTTGAAGCGCACGCAGCGCGAAAAATGGCCGTCATGGCCGTCGACCGCAATCATCGGGATCTCGGCAGCGTTGCAGACGCCTTCGACGAAATGGTGGCAGCGCGGACCGAAATTGCAGCCCTTGGGGCGCTCATGCGGCAGCGGCAATTGCCCGGGGATGGAGATCAGCGGCCGTGAATTCTTGTCGGCGCCCGGCAGCGGGATCGAGCGAAACAGCCCTTGCGTATAGGGATGGCGCATCCGGTCGAACACATCCTTGATCTTGCCGGTCTCCACCGCTTCGCCGGAATACATCACCGTGATGCGGTCGCAGGTCTCCAGGATCAGGCCGAGATTGTGCGACACGAAGATCATCGAGGTGCCGAACTTCTCGCCGAGGCCCTTGACCAGGTCGACGATGCCCGCCTCCACCGTCACGTCGAGCGCCGTCGTTGGCTCGTCGAGCAAAAGCAGCGCCGGCTTCGACAACAGCGCCATGGCGATGACGATGCGCTGCTGCTGGCCGCCGGAAAGCTGGTGGGGGTAGGAGCGCATCATGCGCTCGGGATCGGGCAGCTTGACCGAACGCACCATATCCAGCGCGCGTGTATAGGCCTCCTCCTTCGACACCTTGTCGTGGATCAGCGGCACTTCCATCAATTGCTGGCCGACCTTCATCGCCGGATTGAGGCTCGCCATCGGCTCTTGATAGATCATGGCGATCTTGTTGCCGCGGATGGCGCGCAGCTCCTCGTCGGACAGCTCGCCCATGTCCTTGCCCTGGAACTTGATCTTGCCGCCGACGATCTTTCCGATGTTGGAGAGGTCGCGCATGATACCGAGCGACACGGTCGACTTGCCGCAACCGGATTCGCCGACGATGCCCATCGCCTCGCCGGGCATGACCGTGCAGGAAAAATCCATGACGGCCGGTATCTCGCCTTTGCGGGTGAAGAAGGAGATCGACAGGTTTTCGATCTCGATGATCGGCGCAACGGTTGGCCCAGGGGTCGGCTTGCCGGGATTTCGAACTGCCTCATTCATGGGTCGCTCCAATCCTATTTTCATGCTCGCGGGGCCGAAACCCGCAGATCAGTCTTTCATCGATTGTTCGCGCAGCGAGTCGGCAAGCAGGTTCAAGCCCAGCACGAACGACATCAGCGCGATCGTCGGCGGCAGCGCCGGGTGGATGAAGGAGCGCAGCAGGCGGCTGGCGTCCTTGATCGCGGTGCCCCAATCCGGGCTCTCCGGCGCCAGGCCCAGCCCGAAATAGCCGAGCGTGCCGAGCAGGATCGTGGTGTAGCCGATGCGCAGGCAGGCATCGACGATCAGCGGCCCGCGCGCATTGGGCAGGATCTCCCACAGCATGATGTACCAGGGCGATTCACCGCGCGTCTGCGCCGCCGCCACATAGTCGCGCGTCTTGATGTCCATCACCAGGCCGCGCACGATGCGGAATACGCCGGGGCTGGAGGCGAACACTACCGCCACGAAGATGTTGAGCTGGTTGGGATCGATGTGGATGATCTTGAACGGATCGGCGTCGAACACCAGGCCGGCATAGACCCAGCCGCCGATGATCAGCGTCAGCCCGAGCAATATATAGAGGCGGTCCGGCCGGTTCTTGTAGCGGGTCCAGAACAGCACCGAAAAGAAGATGATCGGGAACAGGAAGAACAGCCCGGCCATGGCGTATGGGATCGGCGTATCCATGATGCCCGGCGTCACCAGCAGGTAAAACAGCAGGATCACCGGGAAGGCCAGCACCAGATTGGCCAGGAACGACAGCACGGTGTCGATCCTGCCGCCATAATAGCCGGCCGGCAGGCCAAGCGTGATGCCGACCATCAGCGCAAAACCAGTCGCCGCCGGCGCGATGATCAGCACGATCTGGCTGCCATAGACCATGCGGGAAAACACGTCGCGGGCGAGCTTGTCGCCGCCGAACAGATAGGCGAGCCCCGACTGCGGTTCGATCGCACCCGGCAGCATGTCCTTCATGATCGGAATCTGGGCCAGCGGATCGAAGGGCGAGATGGTCGATGCGAAGATCGCCGTGAACAGCCAGAACAGGCAGATACCGACGCCGACAATGCCGACGCCGCTGTCGAACAGCTGGCCGTAGAGACCGAGCCTCTTCTTGTAGGTAAAGCTCGCCCCCATCACCAGAGCGAGTGCGATCCAGACCGGCCAGAAACGCGCCAGAACGCCAAGCACGACATTGAAGCCGCTGAGATATTCGACCTGCATCCGCCCGACCCCCTACTGAACTCTGATACGCGGATTGAGAAACGCGTAGCCGACATCGGAAATGAGCTGGGTGATCAGGACGATGAACACCGAAACCAGCGAACAACCGAGCAAAAGATCGATGTCGTTGTTACCGGCCGCCTCGACCAGCGTGTAGCCAAAGCCCTGGTAGCGGAACATCACCTCGACGATGACGACGCCGGTGAGCAGCCAGGGAAATTGCAGCATGATGACCGTGAACGGCGCAATCAGCGCGTTGCGCAGCGCGTGCTTGACCACGACGCTGCCGAAGGACAGGCCCTTCAGCCGGGCCGTGCGGATATATTGCTGCGTCATCACCTCGACCATCGAGGCGCGCGTCATGCGGGCGATGTAGCCGATGCCGTAGATCGCCAGTGTCATCACCGGCAGCGTGAAATTATAGAAGGTTATGCCCTGGCTTGCCGAGGCCGCCGAGCCGTTCAGCCAGCCTAGCCACGAGGCGAAGATGACCGTGAAGATGACACCCGACACATATTCAGGCGTCGCCGTCGAGGCAATCGAGGCCACCGACAGCACCCGATCGGTTCGGGAGCCTTCGCGCATGCCGGCAAGGATGCCGATGAGCAGCGATATGGGCACCATCACCAACAGCACACAGAGCATCAGGATGCCGGTGGCGCTCAACGCCGGAAACAGCTTCGACGCGACAGTCGTCTTGAACTTGGTCGAGCAGCCGAAATCGCCTTCCAGGATGCCGGAGAAGGTTGGCACCAGCGGATCATTGCAGAAGGAGAAGCGCTGTATGGGCTTCCCCGTCGCCGGGTCGGTCACCGGCTGCTTGGGCATGAGGCCGAGCCACTGGCCATAGCGGACAAAGAAGTTCTGGCGGTAGCCATGGTTGACCAGCCAACTCTCGAGCTGCTCGGCGGAGGTATGCATTTCCGTCTGGCCGATCGCCAGCTTCTTCAGGTTGGGTTCGAGGTTGATCAGGAAAAAGACGACCATCGTCAGGCACAGCATCGTCAATGCCATGGTGCCGAGACGCCTGATAACGAAAGAAAGCATGGCGGCCCCCTGCCGATGGGGTTGGGGTTTGAGCCGGCTCCAACGCCTTGCCTGCCGTCGCGGGCGGGCTGGTCGTCAAACAGGCTTCGGATGCGATCAGCGGGTAACTTGCTTGCTCAAAGGATCGTTCTTCTCGCCCGGACCAAGCAGAAGTTCGCTAACATGGAACCGCGATAGTACACATCGCAAAAAAGTAACCTGCCGATTGACTTTTTTTCGAGAAAAGATTTGCCTCCCACTTGCAGGATCGCCCTTGGATCGCTTGCCAGCCCGACCTGAGAGAAGTTCATGCACCTCGGGAGGAAAACTTCTCACCACCGCAAATCGGCCCCTCGGCATCATAGCCAGCAACAGCCACGATAGAGCTGCACATTCGCTCGCTTCTATAGTCTTTCCGAAGGTCCGCCACTGCTCTCGACCGCCTTTCTCGAAGTGGCGGACATGCAAGCGCGACGGACAATCCGAACCGCAGACATGTTGTCAGGAGCCGAGTGCGTTTTAGTCAACACGGGCGTGAGATTTTTGCATTAGGGCAATCGCCGCGCATCCAGCAATAGTCGGGCGCTGAGCGGCTCACGCGCCGGCTTCTTTCTTCTCCGCCTGTCGAGGACACTACGAGAGGAATTGAGAACGTCAACTGGGGAATTTAACAATGAGCTTTTTTCGAAGCAACGGCGATCGTGTTCCAAGCGCCATCGATGCGATGGCACTAGAGACGCGCGCGGGCCGTGTGGACCGACGCGAGTTTTTTGCGCTGGCAAGCGCCTTCGGCGCATCGACGGCCCTTGCCTACGGCATGATCGGCCTTGCCGTGCCGCAACAGGCCCTGGCCGAAGAGCCGAAGAAGGGCGGGACGCTGCACATATCGATGTCGGTGAAGGGACAAAAGGATCCGCGCACCTATGACTGGGTGGAGATGGCAAACATCACCCGCACTTGGCTGGAGCCGCTTGTCCGCTATACCAGAGAATTCACTTTCGAGCCGGTGCTGCTCGAAAGCTGGGAGGTCAACGACGACGCCACCGAATATGTCCTGCACGTGCGCAAGGGCGTCACCTGGAACAATGGCGATGCGTTCAATGCCGACGACGTGGTCTACAATCTGACGCGCTGGTGCGAGAAGGCTGCCGCGGGCAATTCCATGGCCGCGCGCGTCGGGGCGCTGATCGACGCCAAGACCGGCAAGGCCAGGGACGGTGCGATCACCAAGGTCGACGACAACACGGTCAAGCTGAAGCTGAACGAACCGGATATCTCGCTGATCCCGAACTTCACCGACTATCCAGCACTTGTCGTCCATCGCAATTTCGATGCCGACGGTGCTGATCCGATCAAGAAGCCGATCGGTACCGGGCCTTTCGAACTGGTGTCCTATGCGGTCGGCCAGAAGGCGATGGTCAAGCGCCGTGAAAACGGCAAATGGTGGGGCGGCGAAGCGCCGCTCGACAGTGTCGAGTTCATCGACTACGGCACCGACTTCAACGCCTCGATCAATGCATTCGACTCTGGCGAGATCGATCTCAATTTCGAAACACCGGCCGACTTCATCGACATTCTCGACAAGATGGATCTGGTGAAAACAGAGGTGGCGACCGCGACGACACTCGTTGCCCGCACCAACATCACCCACAAACCCTATGACGACCAACGGGTGCGCAACGCGCTGCAAATGGCCGTGGACAACAATGCCGTGCTCGAACTCGGCTATGCCGGGCGAGGGACCGTCGGCGAGAACCACCACGTCGCCCCGATCCACCCGGAATATTACGCGCTGCCCAAGAAGGCGCGCGACGCCGCCGGCGCCAAGAAGCTGATGGCCGAGGCCGGACAGGCCGACTTCGAGCATGAACTGATCACCGTCGAGGACGATTGGCAAAAGAACACCGGCGACGCGATCGCTGGCCAGTTGCGCGATGCCGGGATCAAGGTGAAGCGCACGGTGCTCCCGGGTTCGACCTTCTGGAACGACTGGACGAAATATCCCTATTCGATGACCATCTGGTACATGCGTCCGCTTGGGGTCCAGGTGCTGGCGCTCGGCTATCGCACCGGCGAGGCCTGGAATGAATCGGCCTATTCGAATCCGGATTTCGATGCCAAGCTCAAGCAGGCTCTGTCGCTCGTCGACTTAGAGAAGCGCCGCGAGGTGATGAAGGACGTCGAGCAGATCCTGCAGGATTCGGGCGTTATCATCCAGCCGTTCTGGCAGAAGCTCTACAGCCACACGAACAAGAAGGTGAAAAACTACAGCATCCATCAAACCTTCGAGATGGATCTCCAGAACGTCTGGCTGGACGCCTGAGTTAGCTCCCAAGGCTGGCCATGACCCGCCGGCACCTGTAGCAGAAGACAGGTGCCGGCGGGCCAAGAGTGGAGCCATGTGCACTCTACCCACCACGGTCTCAGTCAGACGAAGGCGAGCAACCAATGGTTCTGAACTAGCCTTCGGCGACCTCTCAGGTAACCCTGGAGAGATCGTCTTGAAGTTCGAAAGTATCTCCACTCGGCCCACATCGCCTCTGGGCCCCGACAGTCAGATAGATCGCAATGGCTTCGCGGCTGTGTTGGAGCCGCTCGTCCAAGCCGGCGTGCACGGTATGATCGGTGGCGGATCGAAGGGTGAGACCACGCCCAGAGCGCCCGGGAAGGCTTCGATCTCACCGTGTTTGCCGAGGAGGTTTTTGGCAGCCGGATTTCGCGGCCGGAACAGGCACTATCAATCGCTAGCATTTGTTCTCATCCCAATTTAGTTCAGCTAATCTCTTGCGCTCCGCCCTCGCATGACCCTGAAGCCAGGTCCGAAGAGCCCCGATGCCAAGACCGTACGATCTCTCCTCGGTGACCGCTCTCATCTGCTTCGAGGCGGCCGCCCGAAATGCGAGTTTCAAGAAGGCTGCTCAGGAATTGAACGTGACACCCGCGGCGATCAGTCATCAAATCAAGGCGCTTGAGGGTGACTTGGGATGCAACCTGTTTCTGCGCATGAGCCGCGGTGTCGAATTGACTGAGAAAGGGGCATTCTTGTTCGTTGCGGTTCAGCGCGGGCTTGAGACGATTTCCGACGCCGTTACTCACATGCGTGACCGCCCGGAAACCGCTGACGTGACCATCCGGACAACGACGGCCGTCAGTTCGCTCTGGCTTACACCGAAGATTTCAGCCTTCTGGAAAAGCCATCCCACCATCACTGTCTCACAGATCGTCAGCGACGTGCCTGGAACAGCTATCCGCTGCGATCTAAGTATTCAATACGGGGATGAGCAGGAGAATCAGGAGGAGTGTCACAAGCTCTTTCAAGATCGCATTGTCGCGCTCGGAACCCCAAAATTCGCGGCCGAGCACGGCATTGGGCGCGTTGAGGATCTGCTCAAGGCGCCCTTGATTCATACGAACAACGAGGAAACCGACTGGACGAACTGGCCGGACTGGTTTCAAGCGCTTGGACACACCATCCCAAAGGGCCGCAGGTTTTCCGTGAACAACTACATGATTGCCCTCCAAGCCGCCCAGGATGATATCGGGGCGGTATTGGGGTGGGATGGATTGGTCAAAAGCCTGATCGAACAGGGTCGGCTTGTCACACTTGTGCCCGACAATATTCCCTCACCCAGGGCATTTTTTCTGAAAATCCATCCCAGGGCAGGTTCGAAAGCGCGGCTTTTTGCGAGTTGGCTCGCCAAAGGCTCTTGAGCAGCGGCTCTCTTGCTCGCTGACTTTTTCGGGCGCCTTCACATCACCGCGCCCGCTATGCCTTGGCCAAGTGGGCGTAGCTTGCTGCGAAACGCCCGAATTTGTGCTCTCCACAAGTCACCGGCTTATAGCGACGCGGGTTGCCATCCGTGACGCATGACGCCAGGGGTTCGATGATTGCATCGAAATCAGCATCGATAAAGAACGGGATCGAATAACGCTCCCGCCCAGTGGTGTTGACCACGCGGTGCATGTTCGCCAGATAGACATCATTGGTGAGCCGTTGGATCAGGTCGCCAATGTTGATGACGAAGGTGCCGTGGATGGGCGTCCCCTCTACCCAGTCGCCATCTCGGTTCATGACCTGCAGGCCGCCGACGTCGTCCTGCGCCAGAATGGTCAGATTGCCATAATCGGTGTGCGCACCGATACCGATGATGTTTTCCCCGACATAACCCCCTTGCGGAGGGTAGTGGAGAAGGCGCTGGATACTGATCGGGTTTTGCATCAGTTTCTCGAAATGATCTTCCTGCAAGTCCAGACTGAGCGCGATGCCCCTCAACAGCGTTTTCGCGAGGACGACCATTTTCTGATGGTATGCGTATGTCAGCTCGGAAAACTCGGGCAGAGTTGAGGGCCACTGGTTGGAGCCAAAAAACGGACCTTCCAGGGTCGAGCGCTCAGGGCCGATATCAAAGCACTCTTTGAGGTCTTTCGTCTTGCCTGGATCGGTGTTTTCCCCGAATGGCTCGATGTATCCGCGCAGCGCGACATCCGATTTGCTTACGTGCAGCTCCATCTTCTGGGTCATGGGCAAATCAAAAAACCGGCGGCTCACGTCGAACACCGAATCGACGAACTCCTGGGGGATCCCATGGTTCTTCACGTACATGAAGCCAGTGTTCGACAGCGCCCAACGTATCTGCTTGGCCACCGCCTGCTTGTTGCTACCATCGAGAAGTGGGGCGATGTCGATCACCGGAATCTTTTCGAAGCTTTCGCGCTTCGCACGCAGCTTGTCGTCCAGTTTGGCAACGAGATCTACGGACATTGAGCACCTTGGTTTGATGGAGGGAGACAGGCGGACCTTGGCCCATTCGGTCCGATCTCCTCAACTGCAATAATATTGCTTTCGGATTACTTCTAATAACCTGGTGTTACCTCGGAAGACCGCTGCCTATGCGACGTTGACGACAGGATCGCCGTGACATCCAAACCAGGAGCGCTTTGGTGCGGAAGAACTTTAGGTGCTTCGTTCCTGCGCAGCGATTTCTCGTATCCAGCTTCGCAGGATTTCGGCAGCGGGCGAAAGCGTGCGGTTATCGTTCCAGGTGAGATAATAGGCCCCTGGCGCCGGAAGCTCGAGTTCGGTCAGCCTGACTAGTTTGCCGTCCTCGATCTGTGACTTCACGAGCCGATGCCAGCCCAGCGCAACGCCCTGGTCAGCCTGAGCCGCCTGCATGGCTACAAGGAACTTGCCGAATCGGCGGCCGCGGGTCGGACCGTGAGGCACGGCCGCACGACGCAAGACCTCGTCCCAGACCGCCCAGTTTGGGTCAACCCAGTCGACATGCAGCAGGGGAAGATCCGGCAAGGATGCTGCCGTCGCGTCTCGATGCACTGTGGCAAATTCCACCCCGCAGACCGGATAGATGGTTTCGCTGAAAAGAAGCTCGGCATTCTCGTCAGGCCACGAGCCGAATCCGTATCGGATGCGCAACTCCACCTCGGCCCTTCGATAGTCGCGCGGATTGTCGGAAATCAGATGATCGACCGCAATCTCGCCGTACCGTGTCCAGAAATCGGGCATGCGCGGTATCAGCCACATTGTAGCAAAGGCGTCGGAACAGGCGAGCGTGACGTTCTTGGAGCGATCGCCGCGCTTGACGGTGCGCACAATTTCGGCTGCGCGCGAAAAGCCGCTCGCCAGAACGCCATAAAGTTCCTCGCCGGCGCTCGTCAGTATCACCCCTGAGCCCAGCCTCACAAACAACTGAACGCCAAGTTCGTCCTCGACCGCCTTGACCTGCCTGCTGACCGCTCCGGGAGTCACGTTCAGCTCTCCTGCCGCCAGTTTGAATGACAGGTGCCTGGCGGAAGCTTCGAAGACGGCGAGAGCTGTCAGGGAAGGCAGGTCATAGTATCGGCGAACCATCTTGGGCTCCAAACATTCCAAAACCGAGCCGCGCAGCGATTTCGGCAAGACGTAGGCGAGACGTCGACACGACGTAGCGATCTTTGCCATGCATACACCAGATCGCACCTTCCGAAAGCTGGCGCCGTCGGGACTGCAGGTATTTTCACGCTGAACATGCTGACCGTCGCAACTCATTAAAGGCGAGAGTTCTGCAGGGGGTGTTACGGGCCAGCTTTCAGTGATGAGCTGCGTTTCTCCTGACGATGGTGATCCATCGCGAGCGACGTGGCGAAGCCACGGACTTCCGCAGATAAGTCAACCCGCGCGTGAGACTTTTGCAGTAGGTCAAATCGGCGGGTTGCAGCAATAGTCGCGCGCGGTCCGGCTGCGGCCCGCATTGTTGTATCTTTTTGGAGGCCCGCATGACCGTAGACGCGCAACTCTCTCGAAGGGGAGGGCGCGATGCGCGCCGGATTATTCGGACCGCGCCCAAAGTGGAGATGCTGCCGACGCTCAAGCGCGGGCTACCCGTAGTCGAGCCCATGGATGCAGAGCAGGTAGAACGTATTCACGAAGCGTCGCTGGCGATCCTGGAAGAGGTAGGGGTGGTGTTCCGCGACCCGATCGCTCTTGAGGACTGGAAGAGAGCAGGCGCCGACGTTCGCGGTGAGCGGGTCCATCTGGATCGCGGGTTGGTAATGAATCTGATCAAAACAATCCCGGCCGACATTGAGTATTTCGCTCGTAACCCGGCGAAAAACGTCCAGCTGGGAGGTCCGAATTCGATCTTCGTGCCGATGACCGGCGCGCCTTACATGCGTGATCTTGACGACGTGCGTCGCGGCCCGACCATTGCGGACCTGGGAACCTTCCACAAGCTGGCGCACATGATGCCGGCGCTGCACTCATCGGCGCACCACATCGTCGAGCCGATGGATATCGTCGTAGCGCACCGACATCTGCACATCACCTACTCGTCGATGAAGCATTCCGACAAGATTTTCATGGGCATGACCACCTCGCCCAAGAACGCCGAGGACGTGCTCGACATGTGCGAGATTCTCTTTGGCAAAGGCTTCATGGAAACGCATGCGGTCACGACAGGAAACTGCAACGGCAATTCTCCGCTCGTGTGGGACCAGGTCATGCTCGGCGCCATGCGGGCGTTCTGCCGGCGCAACCAGCCAGTGCTGTGCTCGCCATTCGTGCTGGGCGGCGCAAACACGCCCGCGTCGACGGCGGCTGCGGTGGCGCAGCTTAATGCCGAGGCACTGTCGGCACTCGCCTACACCCAAGTGATCCGCAAGGGCTGCCCGGCCATCTACGGGCATTACCTGTCGACGGTCTCCATGCAGTCCGGCGCCCCGATGGCTGGAACGCCCGAGATATCGCTGATGAACTTCATGATCGGCCAGATGGCGCGACGTTACAACGTCCCGTGGCGCACATCGAACCTGCTCGGCGGCGCCAAGATTTTCGATGCGCAGGCCGGCTACGAAAGCGCCATGACAATGATGGCGGTGCTGATGTCCGGCGCCAACTACATCTGGCACTCGGCGGGCTGGAACGAAGCCGGGATGCATTGTTCCATCGCGAAGTTCGTCGTCGATGCCGAGGTTTGTGCCATGGGCTATCGCATGACCCAAGGTATCCACTGGGATGATTTCGACGAGGCCTTGGCCGCCATCCGTGACGTTGGACCCGGTGGCCACTATCTCGGCCATCCGCATACCCAGGCCAACTTCGAACGCGCATTTTTCATACCAAAACTGTTCGACAACAATTCGATCGAGCAATGGAAGGTCGACGGGTCCAAGGACATAAAGCAAAGGGCGCTCGACCATGCGAAGCACCTTTTGGGAGAGTACCAGGAGCCCACGCTGGACCAGGCCAAAGATGAAGAACTGCGCGCCTATATTGATCGACGCTCGCGCGAAATCCCGGCGGTAGACGCACTCAACGACGATTATTGAGCGTCGTCATGCGCATCAACAGGATCAACGTCTACTCGGCCCAGCTTCCCATCAAGGGTGGCGCGTACAAGATGGCGAGCGCCGACGTCCACTCATTGGACAGCACACTTGTCGAGGTTGTGACGGATGACGGCACTACGGGATGGGGCGAAACCTGCCCCGTCGGATCAGTCTATCAACCCCATCACGCGCTGGGCGCTCGGGCGGCGATAGCGGAGATCGCGCCGGGCCTGATTGGAGGGTCGACCCAGTCGCCGCGACATCTTGCCAAGCGGATGGATGAGAGACTGAATGGGCACAACTATGCCAAGGCCGCGTTCGACATAGCGTTCCTCGACCTCATTGGCCAGCGTCTTGATGTGCCGGTGTCGACGCTGCTGGGCGGAGCACTTACAGACCGCGTGCCGTCTTACTACTCCCTGATTGTGGGCTCTCCAGACGAAACCGCGCGTATCGCGGCAGACAAGGTCAGAGCGGGCTACCCGCGTATCCAGATCAAGATTGGAGGTCGCAACCTGGAGAAGGACGCAGCAACGGTGCATAAGGTCTGGGAAGCTGTGGGCCTCAAGGCAAGCATCGTTGTGGACGGCAATCGTGGCATGTCCGTTGCGTCTGCGCTGCAATTGGATCGGCTTTGCCAAAACATCCCATGTGTGTTCGAGCAGCCCTGCAACAGCATGGAAGAGGTCGCGACTCTGCGGGGAAGGTTTACCCATCCCATCTATCTGGACGAGAACACCGAAGATCTGAATGCAGTATTGCGGGCCATCTCATCCGGCATCGCCGATGGTTTTGGCTTCAAAGTCACACGGCTGGGCGGACTAACCAAAATGATGACCGCCCGCGACATGTGTTCGATCCGGTCGCTGCCGCACACTTGCGACGACGCTTGGGGCGGCGACGTTATCGCAGCCGCCTGCGCTCATCTTGCTTCCACGGTCGAGCCACGTCGCTTTGAAGGGGCGTGGATCGCGCAAGAATACATCGATGGGCACTACGACAATACGAACCCCGTGGTCATAGAAAACGGTTATATCGCCGTGCCGCAGCGATCGGGCCTCGGGGTCAAGCCAGAAGCCGGCGTCTTTGGCGTCCCGGTAGCGAGCTATGGTTGCTGATGAACGCTCCGGCCCGCATCCACGAAACCAGCAGCCCCGTCCACCTTGACGCTGCGCTTCAGGAGTCGGGGGAGCCGCATGAAATTGCCGTGCTCGTGTTGCAGGGATTTTCCCATCTGGCGCTTCACGCCTATATCGAGCCCTTCCGCATAGCCAACACGGTTTCCCGGCTTCCTCTCTTCCGCTGGCGGATTGCTGGGATCGACGGCCAAGCGGTCTTGGGCGCCAACGGGCTTTCGATACCGGTGGACGTGACAGTCAAGGAATTGACAGCGGGCGGGTCCAACAGCTGCAGGCTGAACCAGTTCGCCATCGTGGCGGGGGAACCGGTCGACAATCAGATGACGCCTCAGCTGAACGCGTTCCTCCGGCTTCTGGCGCGGCGCGGGGTATCGATATCGGCGGTGGGCACGGCGACGTGGCTGCTCGCCCAGACGGGCCTGCTCACGGATACCCGTTGCACCATTCATTGGTCACGCCTCGCGGCTTTCTCCGAGATTTTTCACAAGCCACGCATCCGTGATTCCCTGTTCGTCAGGGATGGCCAATATTCAAGCTGCGCCGGTGAATTGGCGGCCTTCGACCTCGCGGTGGATCTCATCGCCAGTCACGCGGGCGCCTACATCGCCCAGGAGGTGTGCCGTCATGCCACGGTAGAGGGCCAGCGATCCGGTTCGAACCGCCAGACGGGTCCTTCAGGTCTGGCGTTTGCAGGCGTCTGCGACAAGCTGGCGATGGCAATGCGCATCATGGAAGAGAATGTCGAAATTCCGCTTTTGATGGGTGATATTGCGGATCGGGTTGGAATTTCCCGCCGGCAGCTTGAACGCCTGTTCGCAACTCACATAAATCAGCCACCTGCTCGTCACTACCTCCGGATCAGGGTCGACCAAGCCAAGCGCCTGATCGAAGGCACGCGAATGCCCATCATCGATATTGCCGTTGCCTGCGGGTTTATGTCGGCGTCACATTTTGCCAAATGCTTCCGCATCATCAATGGCCTTTCGCCGCAGGAATGCCGGGCAATGGTGCCAGTTTGGGTCGGGCCGGGACTAGGGTGAAAAGCCCAGCTGCAGCGAAAGCTTCGTCTCGCCGGCAAGTTTTTTCGTCCGACTAGGACGGGTGCCTGACAGAATAGGTTGAGGAGAATTTGATGAAATTCGAAGGGATATACACTCCCGTCATCACGCCACATCGTGACGATGGTTCAATCGATCGCGATGCGTTCTCCAAAATTGTCGAGCACCTAATAGCATCAGGTGTGCACGGCATCATCAGCGGCGGGTCGACGGGCGAATACTATGCGCAGTCGATGGACGAACGCGTCGAAATGGCTAAGTTCGCCAAGGAAGTCATTGGCGATCGCGTGTCTCTTACCATCGGCACAGTCGCTATCCGTCTCCCGGACTCGATCCTGATGGCCGAGACAGCAGCCAGGATCGGCGCTTCGGCCATTCTCGTCGGATCGCCGCCCTATTCGGTGCCAACGGAGCGCGAAAACGCCCTCAACGCCTTGGCGATCGACCGGGCGGCGGACCTCCCGATCATGCTCTATAACTACCCGGGCCGCATGGGGATTAACATGGGCGAGGATTTCCTCGACCGCGTCGCCCGCAGCCGAAATTTCTGCGCCATCAAGGAGAGCTCCGGCGACATCAACCGGGTACATCTGCTCGCCCGCGACTATCCGCACATCCAGATGTCCTGCGGAATGGACGACCAGGCCTTGGAGTTCTTTGCCTGGGGAGCGCGCAGTTGGGTCTGCGGGGGCTCGAACTTCCTGCCGAAGGAACATCTCGCGCTTTACCGCGCATGTGCGGTCGAGGGCAATTTCACCAAGGGGCGTCGCATCATGTCCGCCCTGATGCCTTTGATGCGCGTGCTGGAGCAGGGGGGGAAATTCATTCAATGCATCAAGCACGGCTGCGAAATGGGCGGGTTCCATGCCGGCCCCCCACGGCCACCGCTTAAGGGATTGAACAAGGACGATAGGCGCCAACTGGAACAGGTTGTGCGGGTTCTGAAGCGCACGATTGCGGACATAGAAGCGGAGGCATGAGCATGGGCAATCTTCTGACACACGACGAATATGTGGCGATTGCCGCCAAGTTGGAGTTTCCGACACAGGCCTTCATCGACGGCAGCTTCAGACCGGCAATCTCGGGGAAAACATTCGAAACGACCAACCCGGCCACGGGCAAGGTGCTGGCAAAGGTTGCCTCCTGCGGTCCCGAGGACGTCGACTTTGCCGTACAAAAGGCGCGAGACGCGTTCGAGGACGGTCGGTGGTCGCGCCTTCATCCGTCGGCACGTAAGGACGCCCTCATCCGTCTCACCAAGCTCATGAGGCGCAATGCCCACGAACTGGCCGTTCTGGAAAGCCTCGACAGCGGCAAGACGATCTACGATTGCGAGAACGTCGATGTCCCTGAAACCATCTACTGCCTTGCCTGGCATGCGGAACTGATCGACAAGATCTACGATCAGGTGGCGCCGGCCTCAGACAACCACATTGCGATGATCGTCCGCGAACCCGTCGGCGTGGTGGGCTTGGTCCTGCCCTGGAATTTCCCGCTGCTGATGCTGGCCTGGAAGATCGGACCGGCACTCGCCGCGGGCAACTCGATCATCGTCAAGCCGGCCAAGGAAACGACCTTGACCGCGCTGCGTGTCGCCGAGCTTGCGATGGAAGCGGGCATCCCCTCCGGCGTCTTCAACGTGCTGCCGGGCGGTGGCTCCGAAGTCGGGGAGCCGCTTGGGCGGCACATGAACGTGGATATGGTGTCGTTCACGGGCTCGACGGAGACCGGCAGACGCTTTCCGCGCTATTCGGCGGACTCGAACCTCAAGGAAGTGACATTGGAGATGGGCGGCAAGAACCCGGCCATCGTGCTGGACGACGCGGAGAATATCGATCGCGTCGCCGCCCACGTCGTGAACGGCGCGTTCTGGAACATGGGGCAGAACTGCTCTGCCTCGTCGCGGCTCATCGTTCAACGCGGCATCAAGGACGAACTCCTCAAGCGGGTTATCGCGCATGCCCGGGAGTGGCCGATGGGCGATCCGCTCAATCCCGAGAATCGGGTGGGTGCGCTGGTTTCCAAGGCGCACTTCGAAAAAGTCTGCTCCTATTTCGAAAAGGGCCAGAAGGTGCTGCTCGGCGGAAAGGCCAAGGGGGCGTTCGTGGAACTCACGATCCTGGACGTCAGCGACCGCAGCGCGAAGGTCGCGCGGGAAGAGATCTTCGGACCGATCCTTACGGTGCTGACTGTCGAGAGCTTCGATGAAGCGATCACGCTCGCGAACGACACAGAATACGGACTGTGTGCGTCGATCTACACATCGAACGCGAAACGAGCCATAAGGGGAGCCCGGGCGATCCGGGCGGGTACCGTGACCGTCAACAGCTTCGGGGAGGGAGACATCACAACCCCCTTCGGAGGCTTCAAGTCTTCCGGCTTCGGCGGCCGCGACAACGGCATCCACGCCCACGACCAGTATACCAGAATCAAGACTATCTGGCTTAATCTCACCGATGACGCGGACGAGGCGGTCGCGTGACTGTCCATAAGGCTGAAAGGCTGCCGGTCCAACGGGGGCCGGCAGCCTGGAACGCCATCCTCCCGGCCCAGCCCTGTTCCGCGCCCCTCGAAGGCAACATCCGTATCGATGTCGCCATAATCGGCGGCGGCTTTGCCGGTCTTTCAGCCGCCAAACGCCTGCGCCAACAAGACGCGAGCCTTCGTATAGCGGTTCTTGAGGCCGGTGGTCTCGCGGAAGGCGCTTCCGGCCGCAACTCCGGCTTCATGATCGATCTGCCTCACGATTTGCAGTCCGATGATTACGCCGGAAAAGGTGTGGAGGAGGACAAGAAAATGATCGCGCTGAATCGCGCGGGCATTCGCTTCGCCAAGGAATGCGTCGAAGAGTACGGAATGCACCCCGCCTATTTTGATCCAGCGGGCAAGATCAACGGAGCAGCCAGCGGGACCGCGCACAGCCTCAACGCAAGTTACGCCAGACACCTTACCGACTTGGGCGAACCCAGCGAGATCCTCGACGCAAAGGCGATGCAAGAGGTAACGGGAAGTCGCCACTACACCTCTGGCCTTTACACGCCCGGAACCGTGATGATCCAGCCGGCGGGCTATATCCGGTCGCTGGGTACAGGCCTTCGACGCGACGGCGTGTTCGTGTTTGAGAGATCCCCTGTGTCAAAGTTCGTAAGACTGAACCAGGATTGGATACTTACAACGCCAAGTGGCCATGTCACCGCCGCGAAGGTCATTCTTGCCAACAACGGACACCTTGAGAGCTTCGGCTTCGCACGCAAGCGCCTCATGCACGTTTTCCTGTACGCCTCGATGACTTCCGAACTCGACGCTGAAGCCCTTTCCAGGCTGGGAGGGCAACCTCGTTGGGGCATTACCCCATCCGACCCGATGGGTACGACGATGAGGCGTATCGACACTGCACAGGGCGGAAACCGCATCATTACCCGGACCTGCGCCAGCTATCTTCCTGGAATGGTGCCGTCGAAGTCAGCGGTCGCCCGTGCGGCAAAGGTTCATCGGCGAAAATTCGCCGACCGCTTTCCTGCCATCGCCGATGTTCCGATGGAATACAGTTGGGCTGGACACCTGTGCCTCACCTGGAACGGCGTCTCGGTGATGCGCGAACTTGAGCCGGGTCTTTTCTCGGCCTGCTGCTGCAACGGTTTGGGAACGGTGCGCAGCACGCTAACCGGCATCGCCGCCGCGGATATCTTGCTAAACCGGCCCTCGAAGATTTCCGCGCATTTCATGGCTGAACCGGAACCATCAAAGCTCGTACCGTCGCCGTTCGCCGAGATTGGCGCGAACCTCTACTTCCGTTGGAAAGAGTGGAGGGCCCGTGAGGAATAACGTTACCAAAGTCACTAACCTTGCTGGGCCGGAATGGTTCCTGGAGCTCAACGCGCTCGACCAGTTGCCGGTCATCCAGGATGACGGTCCCAATCCTGCGCGACGCGCAGGCGATCCAGATCTATTTGGCTTGAAATACGATCCGTCGCGCACCTGGCAGCCGCGCGGCGATCGCGCTCTGCTCGGCGAGATCAGCTAGTGGCTGGCCTTCGCCTACGGATCACCTCGAGCGCTTCGGTCGCCCGCTTGCACGATGCGATGTTCTACGATTTTGATATCGATGCCGCCGCGCCGGCGCGCACCGCCTGCTCTGCATGCCCGACGAACATCGGTGGTTTGACGAGCAGCAGGGCCGTGGCTGGGTCTGTTCGGCCTCGCATCCGACCATCGCCGCGGAGGTCCGGCGCTGGTGCGATCGCGTGAAGCGCATCAAGGGGTTCATGGTCATGTCGGGTGTGTTCCTGGCCGGACATGCCAAGGCCGCGGCATGATTTCAATCAGCAAGCCGGAGCAAGTGCTCCGGCACAATGTCTTGGGAGAGAACAAATGAAAACCCGCGCCGCTGTCGCCGTTGCCGCTGGAAAGCCGCTGGAGATCATGGAGGTCGACCTCGATGGTCCGCGCGACGGGGAAGTGCTGGTCGAGATCAAGGCGACCGGCATCTGCCACACCGACGAGTTCACTTTGTCGGGGGCCGATCCGGAAGGCCTGTTTCCGGCCATCCTCGGCCATGAGGGTGCCGGCGTCGTCGTCGATGTCGGCAAGGGCGTCACCTCGGTCAAGAAGGGCGACCACGTCATCCCGCTCTACACGCCGGAATGCCGGCAGTGCCCGTCCTGCCTGACGCGCAAGACCAACCTGTGCACGGCGATCCGCGCCACGCAGGGGCAAGGCCTGATGCCGGATGGCTCGTCGCGCTTCTCGATCGGCAAGGACAAGATCTTTCACTATATGGGCTGCTCGACCTTCTCCAATTTTACCGTGCTGCCCGAGATCGCGGTCGCAAAAGTCAATCCCGACGCGCCCTTCGACAAGATCTGCTACATCGGCTGCGGGGTCACCACCGGCATCGGTGCCGTCATCAACACCGCCAAGGTCGAGCAGGGTGCAACCGCTGTCGTCTTCGGTCTCGGCGGCATCGGCTTGAATGTCATCCAGGGGCTGAAGCTTGCGGGCGCCGACATGATCATCGGCGTCGATCTCAACAACGACAAGAAAGAATGGGGCGAGCGGTTCGGCATGACGCATTTCGTCAATCCGAAGGAGATCGACGGCGATATCGTGCCTCACCTCGTCAACATGACCAAGCGCGGCGCCGACCAGATCGGCGGCGCCGACTACACATTCGACTGCACCGGCAACACCAAGGTGATGCGCCAGGCGCTGGAAGCCTCGCATCGCGGCTGGGGCAAGTCGGTCGTCATCGGCGTCGCCGGTGCCGGCCAGGAGATTTCGACCCGGCCGTTCCAGCTGGTCACCGGGCGCAGCTGGATGGGCACCGCCTTTGGCGGCGCGCGCGGCCGCACCGACGTGCCGAAGATCGTCGACTGGTACATGGACGGCAAGATCCAGATCGACCCGATGATCACCCACACGCTGAAGCTCGAGGACATCAACAAGGGCTTCGACCTCATGCATGAGGGCAAGTCGATCAGGAGTGTGGTGGTTTATTGAAAGAGGTTCGAATTCGCTTCGTCGACCCTGAGAAGTCGACGATCCATCGAATACGGAACTTTGGCGAGGATCTTTGGCGGAGCTTTCGACAGGAAAAGCACGTCACGATCAATCTGGAGGAGATCGACCGTGCTCAAGATGAGATCGCTTACCTCGTGCATGACAGTTTTTCAGGAGGAGCCTGACCGAAGTGCATCGTCTGCTGAAGGTGCATTTCAAGGAAACTGAGGTGGTCATCGAGACCTAATCGAGATGACAAAACAGGGAGGAAGAAAATGCGGAAAAACTGCATCCCAAGATCGACAATGGCCTACCCAAGGAAAGCGCCAGCTTTGCCGGCGGCACGCTGGTCTGTGCCTGCACCAGCAAACCGGTGAAGGTGAAGATCAAGGGCCAGATCGCCCACAACCATGCCTGCGGCTGCACCAAATGCTGGAAGCCGGCCGACGCGCTGTTTTCGGTCGTCGGCGTGGTGCCGAGCGACAACGTCAAGGTCACGGCAAACAAGACGAAGCTGAAGGTAGTTGACAAGAAGGCGCTGATCCAGCGGCATGCCTGCCGCGGCTGCGGCGTTCACATGTATGGACCGGTCGAGCGCGACCATGCCTTCAAAGGTCTGTCCTTCATCCACCCGGAACTGTTTCAAGAGAGTTACTGGGCACCGCCCGGCTTTGCCGCCTTCGTCTCCTCGATCATTGAATCCGGCGTCGCCTCATTTCGGACCTGCTGTCGACTGACGTCAAAGTCCAAGAGCGGCACTTAATTAGAGACGGTCGCGATTGCCTCAAAAGCGGACACGGCTAATCGACGAACAGTTTCACAGATGGACAATGCTAGATCATCAAAGCCGGATCAAATGGGCATTTTGTCAGGTTTTCAAAACCGCTCTCCGTGATCAAAACCTGCTCTTCGAGCTTTACGCCTTCACGGCCGCCGACGGCACCGATATAGGCCTCAACGCACAATGTCATTCCCGGCTCGAGAACATAGTCGAATGCTCCCGGGATAAAGTCTTCGGGATAGAGGATCGCGGGATATTCGTCGCATAGACCGATGCCGTGCATCATGACGCCATATCGCTGATCCACGAACTCGGCAGGGAGCTTGTGGCCGCGCTCGGTTAGTTCGTTGAATGATACGCCAGCTTTTAGCATGGCCATGTTGGTCATCATGTGCCCGAACACGATGGCGTGTAGCCTTCGCTGTTCGTCGGTTGGCCTGCCGTCGCCGCAATACCAAGTGCGCGAAAAATCCGCACACATACCATAAGGCCCGATCATGTCGGTGTCGAACGCGACCAGGTCCGCTGGCATAATGCGTCGAGGGCCGGCTTCTTGCATCCACGGGTTCGTGCGTGGGCCGGAAGTCAAAATGCGCGTTTCGATCCACTCGCCGCCGCGGGCGATGTTTTCGGCATGAAGAACCGACCACAATTCTGTTTCGGCGATGCCTGGCCGCAAACGATCGCGCATCTTGCCAACGGCGATTTCGCATGTGGCTAGCGAGCAGCGCATCGCGTTGATCTCGTCGACACCTTTGATGGCCCTCGCATGCTCCATGAGTTGCATGCCGTTGCAGACCTCGATGCCGACTCCTTCCATCGCGCGCAGGCCGGGAATTTCGATTTTGTCGACGGCAAGACGTCGGTTCTTGCCGGAACAGCGTCGCATTAATTCATCGATCTGCCCCGCGAATTGTTTGGCGATTGGTTCCTCTGCATCACCGGCAACGAAATAGTAGAATCCCGCCCCACCGTCTCGGATTTCGTTGATGAGCGGCAGGTAGGTCGAAAGATGATTGCAGCGGTGAAAGTCCCAGAGAACGACATACCCATCCGCTGACACGAACACGGCTCGCGACGGATTGTGCATGGTCCAGATATGCATGTTCGAGGAGTCGGTCGCATATCGAATGTTCAGCGGATCGAAGCAAAGCACGCCGGCGTAATCCCGTTGGCGCAGCTGTTGCACGATGCGGTTTAGCCGGGTTTTCCTCATCCGTTCGACGTTAGGGGCAGTGAGTCCGAGCTGCTCCCATTCAGCAAAAGCGACATCTGTAGGGCCGATTTCCACCCGATCGTTGTTGTCGATGGTCCCGTCCGCCTTGAGTGCCGTTGCGCCTCGGGTCGGATCGATCTTGTGATTCACGATCGAAAACGAAGACATTGATGATTCCTAACGGCCGAATATGCGTGTCTGTGGGCCCGCCGAATTGACCGTCACGGCTGAAGATCAGGATCGACAAGCGCTCGGATTCGCGCCGAACGCTTGGCGGAAGCACTTCGAGAAATGTGATGCCGACGCGAAACCGCACGCGATGGCGATCTCGACCACCGGCAGTTCTGTCTTTTCAATGAGACGCTTGGCGCGGCTAAGCCTCAAATGCAGGTAGAACCTCATGGGAGACGACGTAATCGACCGCTGGAAAAGCCGTTCGATCTGACGCTGCGAGCGGCCGACGCATTTTGCGATGTAGCGGAGCGGCAGCGGGTCTTCAATATGCTCCTCCATGATTTGAATGACGTCTGCCAGCGACTTGCAGATGCCGGTTTCACCAGCGTTGATGGTCGATTGTCTGTCCGAAGCGGGGCGCCAATGCCCGGCAGTCGTATGTCGGCAGACAGCCAACGCGATGTCTCTGCCAAGGCGCTCGCTGATCAGCTCCATAACCAGGTCGAAGGACGCGAACTCTCCTGCGCAAGTCAGGAGGAGAGGATCGCGAACGAACAGTTGGTCGGTAACCTGCAGGCGGCCAAACTTTTCCGAAAGGGCGGCCCTCTGGTTCCAATGGATTGTGCAAGCGGTATCGTCGAGTAATCCGCTTTCCGCCAGCAGCCATGTGGCGGTACCCAACGCCGCGATTGAAACCCCTTGCCGCTTGCAAAGCCGAAGAATCTTCGTGAGGGAAGTCGACATCTGCTTTTGGACCGGCTCGCCCGCGCAGACGATGACCATGCTTGGTCCCTTGCGGGACTGAATGCATTCTCCAGTGCCGGCAAAATTACCGCCGACCGAAAGGATGAACCCGCTGGCGCATTCAACTGGCTGGCCATCCGGGCTCGCAATCGTCCACTCGAAGGCGGATCGGCCGGAGATGGAATTCGCAAGGCGAAGGGGATCCACGAAGGACGAAAGGCCGAGCTGGGAAAATCCTGGTAGTGCAAGAATAGCCAGTCGGTACACGTCTTGGGTGTCGATCACCTGCCGGCTGGGATTCCATCCCACAATCCGTGAAGGGTCTCCCGCTGAAAATGGCGCATTCATAAGGTCATACATCCTCGTTGACGGTCATCAACATCGAGCGGGCGTTGGCACCAGTGTCTTGCAGGATGGATACCGCCGCCATCAGCCGCGGACGTTGTGCTTGCGCTTCATGAAGTCCTTGGCGGTTTCGACTGCCACAGCCGCGTCGCGGCAATAGGCGTCGGCGCTGACGGCCTTGCCGAATTCCTCGTTGAGCGGCGCGCCGCCAACCAGCACGACATAGTCGTCGCGAATGCCCTTTTCCTTCATCGTGTCGATGACGACCTTCATGTAGGGCATGGTCGTGGTCAGCAGCGCCGACATGCCGATGATGTCGGGCTGGTGCTCTTCAATCGCTGCCATGTATTTCTCGACCGCATTGTTGATGCCGAGGTCGATGACGTCGAAGCCGGCGCCTTCCATCATCATGCCGACGAGGTTCTTGCCGATGTCGTGGATGTCGCCCTTGACGGTGCCGATCACCATCTTGCCCTGCTTGGGCGCGCCAGTGGCGGCGAGCAGCGGCCGCAGGATGAACATGCCGGCCTTCATCGCATTGGCCGACAGCAGCACTTCGGGAACGAACAGGATGCCGTCGCGAAAATCCTCGCCGACGATGCGCATGCCCTCGACCAGTGCCTCGGTCAGCACCTTGTAAGGCACCCAGCCGCGCTCGAGCAGGATATTGGTGCCTTCCTCGATCTCGTCCTTCAACCCGTCATAGAGGTCGTCGTGCATCTGCTGCACCAACTCGTCGTCGGAAAGCTCGGAAAGGATGATCTCGTCGTCGGCCATGTCGGGTCGCCTCACGCATAGTTCAAAGGAGGTCGGTACCCCATGCTCGATGGGGCACCGACCAGGCTTCCGGTTGGAGCCTTGGGAGTCTGCTAGGCTGCCAGCCAGACCTTCTGCAAATCCATCTGGAAAGTCTGGTGGATTGCATAGTTCTGAACTTTTTTGTTCATGTGACCAAAGAGGCTCTGCCAGAACGGCTGGATGATGACCCCAGAATCCTGAAGCACATCTTCGATGTCCTTCATCAGTTCCTTCCGCTTGGTGGCGTCGCTGACCGAGAACGCCTTTTTGAGCTTGGCATCGAAGTCGGGGTTTGCGTAAGCAGTCTCATTCCAAGCCTCGCCAGTGCGATAAGCCAGCGCCAGGACCTGAACCCCGAGCGGCCGCATGTACCAGACGGTCAGCGAATAGGGATACTTCGCCCAGTCGTTCCAGAAAGTCGAACCCGGAAGCACCGTGCGCTTGACCTTGATGCCGGCCTCTCGAAGCTGCGCCGCAATGGCGTCACCGGTGTTCTTCTGCCAGTCTTCGTCGATCGAAATCAGCTCGTGCTCGAAGTCGGCATTTCCGGATTCAGCAATGAGTTTCTTCGCGCCCTCGACGTCCCGGCTTTTCTTAGGCAGGGCAAAATATTCCGGGTGGATCGGGCTGACGTGATGGTTTTCGCCGACCGTTCCCCGTCCTGCATAGCCGAGTTGAAGGATAGTGTTGTTATCGACCGCCATCTGCAGCGCGTTACGGACCTTCTTGTTGTCATATGGTTTGTTGGTCGTGTTGGTGCGGCACACTAGAGTCGTTGCGGTAGCGACCTCCGATTTGACCACGTCCATCTTGTCCAGGATGTCGATGAAGTCAGCCGGCGTCTCCATATTGACGTCGATCTCACCGGAGTCGAAGGCAGCCACCGTTGCCTGGAAGTCGGTGCCATAGTCGATGAATTGCACGCCATCCAGCAGGGCTTCGCCGCCCCACCATTTGCCATTCTCGCGGCGTTTGACTTCAGCCTTGCTGCCGACCGCATAGGATACCAGTTCGAATGCCCCCGTTCCGATCGGCTTTGCGACCGGGTCAGCGCCGTCGGAATCGAAACTGCGATGGACGATCAGTCCGGGGTAGTCGGTGAAGTTCGCGATGATGGCGATATCCGGCTCGCTCAGCTTGAGCTTGACGGTATGGTCATCGACCTTGACGATCGCTCCATCTCTTGCCTTGCCGGTCTTGGCATCGATCAGCCCCCCGACGCGCGCGGCCATCGAATTGCCGGAGACGCCCTTCTCGCACCAGCGGGTGATGTTGAGGACTACGTCATCGGCGTCGAAAGCGTCGCCATTGTTCCAGGTAACACCCTTTCGGACATGGAAGACATATTCGGTGGCATCGTCATTGACCTCCCAGCTTTCCAGCAGGACAGGTTCAAACGTGAATTCGTGTGTGTAGCGAACCAGCGGCTCGAGCCAGCAGCGAGAAATGTTAGCAAGTTCAACCCAGTCATAGGTACGTGGGTCTTTCTGCGCCTTGACGGGCATGGACACACGTAGGGTCCCGCCCTTCTTTGGCTCGGCGGCGCTTGCGGGCTGGGGCAATGCTACGCCAATCAAGCCGTAGGCCATTGCAGCCGAGGCGCCGAACGTGCTCGCAAGCGCGAGAAATTCGCGCCGGTCCATTTGTCCCGCTTTGACTTCGCATGCCATCTTTTCGATGGCAGCCGGAACGCGATTCCCATTGCTTCTGAAGAGTCCCATTTTCTTCTCCCTTGGTTTTCCCGGATGTTGATTGCAGGCTCGTGCGCGGGCCCTTAGGCGAGGCTTGGCGAGATTTCCTCCTGGCGTTGCGCCACGAATGCATCGAGTTCCTCGCGCACGGCTGGATCCATCTGCGGCTGCTCGTAACTCGCGATGATCGATTTCGCCTTCTCACGGCAGCGCTGCGCCATATCCTTGGAGCCTTTGACCTTCCACTGCTCGTAGCTGAGGTAATCGAGAATCTCCGGCGCGAAGAATGCGTCCTTGAAGCGCTTGAGCGTGAAGGAATCTCCGAGATAGTGGCCGCCGGGGCCGATGCGCCGCACGGCCTTGAGAGCGTCGTCGAAATGCTCGAACGAAATCCCCTGCGCGTATTTTTCGATCAGCAGGTTCTGTTCGGCATCGGCGACAAACTTCCCCATGCAGCATACGAGACCGGCCTCGTCCCAGCCGCCCGCATGCATCATCAGGTTCGCGCCTGCACTCGCTCCCGACATGTAGGCGATCGCCGACTCGTATCCGGACTGAGCATCAAAGGTCTTGGCGGACGACTGGGATGCAGTCGTGCGCCACGGCAAACCATACCGCCTTGCCAGTTGGCCGATGACGGCGTTGATCAGGGTGACTTCGGGCATGCCGGACATCGGGGCGCCGCTGCGCATCGACACCGAGACTGAATATTGCCCATAGATCATTTTGGCGCCGGGCCTGACCAGTTGGGTGTAGGCGAGCGCTGCGAGTGCCTCGGCGTTCAACTGGGCGATTGTGGCCGGGATGTCGGCGGGAGTGTTTGCGGCGCCGAGCACAAAAGGCGACAGCAGGACGACCTGGTTCGCCTCGACGAAAGCGCGGAGCCCTTCCAGCATGGTCGAGTCCCAGACAAGGGGCGAGTTTCCCGATACGTGACCGAGCATCACCGCGTTCTGATACATAAAGGCCTTGCCGTGGACGATCTGCCCCATGGCGATCGAGTCCTCGGCTCGCTGCTTCCCGGTCGTCAGACCGAAGAACGGCATGTTCGTTTCCACCAGGCTCGAATGGTTGATGTGCAGATGGCGCCATGGAACGGCGATGTCGGTCGGCTCACAGGTGAACCCGCCCGCGATATGGAACCCAGGCAGCATCTGGGTCAGCCGGTTCATGTTCCGCAGGTCCTCGATCGTGGATGCGCGTCGCACACCCTCAAGATCCCGGACATTTGGCGCGCCTTGCATGGCGCTGAAGGTCATGGTGTCGGGCGCGATCTCGAAACGCTGTGACGGATCGCGAGAGGTCATCTCAAAGCGGGATGGCGCCTTCGAGATGAGATGCATCAGCATCTCGCCATCGAGGCGCACACGTTGGTCTTGGACATCTGCGCCAGCCTCCTTCCATTGCCGGATCGCCGTTTCATCCCGGAATTCGATTCCGATCTCGCGCAGGATCGCCAACGAAGCCTGGTGAATGCGCTCAAGCTGCTCGGCCGTGACGGCCTCCACAGGCCGAATGCCGTACTTGATGGTCGAGACGCGAGGCCTCTTCTCTGTTTCCCGGGCAGCTACGACCGACGCGCGTCCTCCGCGGCGTCGGATTACGGGAGTATCGGTGTCCATCATCGCGTTTTCCCAGGGGGCGCAAAAGGTCCCCGCCAACAGAAGTTTCTTCGGTCCGCGTACGGACCCCGCTCATTGACCTTGATGGTAGGGGTCAACGATCATTCTGAGAATGTGCAAAAGGTTTCGCTGGCGTTAAACTCAGTTTATACCTGGGTCGACTGCGCAGGCCCTCGTTACCTGGCAAGGACCCCCGAAAGGCGACGCGGCGGGGGGTGGGTACGGGAACCGAGGCAGCGTTGCCGGCAGCCGTCTAAGGGCGCAATTCCTTCGAGTGAGCGAGGAACCAGTCTACAAGAACCTTGGACCTCTTGTTTTTGCCCGGATCTTCATTGGACAGGAGGAAGAAGGCGCGGTCGGTCTTGATCTCGGTCGCGATGGGTCGAACCAGCAGCCGGTTGTTGAGCAATTGTTGGGCGGTCAGGGACCATCCGAGCGAGATTCCTTCGCCTGCAAGAGCTGCCTGAAGCGTCAGCTGATAGTCATTGAATACAATGTTCGGTTTAGTCTCGCTGGCATCTCCGCCTGCGAGCGCGACCCATTCGGGCCAGCTCATGCGCCGGCGAAAGGCATCGGACGAATGAATGAGCTGGTGTCGAACCAGCTCATCGACGCTCTGAGGAGCGGGATGCGCCAGAAGATATGCGGGGGAGCAGACGGGGAAAATGATCTCGTCGCAGACGAACCAACTGTTGGTCCGATCAAAATCCCGTGGTCGCACCCACACGGTAACGTCTACTTCGTGGTCGGGCTCGATATCCCGATCGGTGGCGACAACCTTGATCTTAACGTCGGGATGCTCTTCCTGGAAATGATAGAGCTGAGGCGCAAGCCAATGTGCCGCGAGGGATGTCGACGCCGCAAAAGTGACGTACTTCGTACCGCGATCGGAGATGGTCTCGAGCCGCTGTTCCAGACGGCGGAAGCTGGTGCGCACCTCATCGTAGAGCTGCCTGCCTGCCTCCGTCAGCTGCACTCCTCGATTATCGCGGGCAAAGAGTGCGGTCCCACAATGCTTCTCGAACATCTTGATCGAGTGCGAGACACTCGGCTGCGTCACGTTGAGCTCGCTGGCTGCATTTTTGAAACTTAGGGTTCGGGCAGCCGCTTCGAAGACAAAAAGCGAATGCGTCGAGGGCATCAGGCTGCGAAGCTTTGACATGAAGCAGTTCTATATCAGACGCTATCTTTTCCGTCTACGAAACACCCGCCAAGCGGTCTATTCCAAACAGGACACAACGCGACCGCCGATCGTAGCTAAGGCTTCGTCACCGGCCGCCCTAACCCAGCGAGTTGGCAGTGGATTCGTTCAACCAAACCATGACGAAAGAGCGCAAAGTCGTTCAGCCACCCCATCCCGAACCGACTATGTCCGGTTGGTACACTACGTCAGGGCCGGAGTTGGTGCTGCTACCTCAAGAAGGCGACGTTGCATGTGACTGCCTGGTGATTGGCGGCGGCTGGATGGGGCTTCACGCGGCCCGTCGATTTGCCGAACTTAACCCGCAGTCTTCGGTTGTCTTGGTTGATGCCGGCCGCATTGGCAACAATGCATCCGGACGGTGCATGGGTTTCGTCATCGATCTCGCGCATAACCCTCGGAAGCGCGATTTCGTCGAAGACATCAAAGGGAACAAGGAAGAGCTGTTCGTTAACCTGGACGGGATCGCCTACATCCGAAGCGCTGTCGAAGAGCATGGGGTCGATTGCGACTGGGACGCGCAGGGAAAATACCACAGCGCGGCCACCGCTCACGGCGTGGAGGACCTGCACCGCTTTTCGGAGGCGCTGGATAAGCTTGGCCAGAACTACAGCTGGGTGGAGACCCCCGAAATCCAGGCGATCACCGGCAGCAAGCACTACATCAAAGCCTTGCATCATCCCGGCACCGTCTTGGTCCAGCCTGCGAAATATCTCCAGAATACGACAAGAAGCCTGCCCGCGAACGTCACGGTTCACGAAAACACCCCCATCGTGGCGGTGCAGTTCGGGGCACCGAAGCACGTCTGCGAGACCCCCACCGGAACTATCAGGGCTTCGAAGGTCATCATCTGCGCGTCAGGCTATCTGACGAAGTTCGGTTTCTTCGATAACCGCGCCATACCGCTGTACACATTTGCGAGCATGACACGACAGCTCACCGAGAGCGAGCTTTCGCAGGTGGGGAACAAGAGAGCCTACGGACTTATCCCAGCCAACAGCTTCGGCACGACGGTTCGTCGCACGATCGACAACCGGCTTTTCCTTCGCAACGTCTATTCCTATGCGACGGACTTCAAGACCACCACGCAGGACGTGATGAAGGCTCGGGTGCAGCAGCAGATCGCATTCGATCGGCGGTGGCCGGAGCTCTCGTCGATGGGCTTCGAGGCCAGTTGGGGTGGTCTTCTTACTCTCGCGCAAAATGGCGGAATGGTCTTCGGCGAGTTGGCGGAGAAGGTCTACGGCGCCGCATTCTGCAACGGTACAGGCGTCGCGCGAGGAGCTGCCTTCGGCAAGGCCATAGCCGACCTGGCGTCAGGGCGATCGTCGCCGGTAGTCGACATCCTCAAGACGCGCGCAAGTCCCAGCAAGCCCTATCCCAAGCCTGTCACAGCGATGGGCGTTCGAATCGTAACCGCGGTCCGTTTCCGACAGGCCGGAGCTGAAGTCTAGATACAACGAGAGAGATCATGGCGGACCTGAAGGGCATAAATCTGGCAATGCAAACACCGTTCGATGAGAATGGTGCGATCAACTATTCGATTTTCGAGGATCTGATCGACAAGTACCTCGCCGCAGGTGTTCACGGGCTGGTGCTTGGCGCAGGGACCGGGCAACATCCCTATCTTACCGAGGCCGAGTGCAACCGCCTCTACGAAGTAGGCGCAAAGCGAATAGCTGGTCGCTGCAACGTCATTTGCCAAACCTCCGCTTTGAATATGGACGAAGTCATCAGAAGGTCGCGTCACGCGGAGTCCGTCGGCGCCGACGCATTGATGGTGCTGCCACCCTACCTGGAGGGTCCGAGTGATGAGCAGGGAATCTTCGACTTCTACAAAGCGGTCGATGCTGAACTAGGTATCGACCTGGTCGGCTACAACATCCCACAGGCCACCGGCATTTCGGTTTCACCACAGCTGTTTGAGCGCCTGAGCCAGTTGAAGAACTTCAACTACATCAAGGACAGTGCAGGGGACTTTACTGTCCATCAGGAATACCTGCAGACAAGCGGCACGGTCCTCAATGGCTGCGACACCACCACACTCTACGCGTTGATGGCCGGGGCACGCGGCGTCATATGGGGCGGTGCGAATTACATGCCTTCTGAAGCGGTCGAGCTATATAGATTGGTGGACCGCAAGGAATACGAACAGGCGCTAGCGCTCTGGCAGCGCATGTTGCCCTCGTTGCTCTTCATCTGGAGGTCGCCCTATACGCCGTCGGTACTTCGAGCGGCGCAACTGCGCGGCTACGGAACAGGAAATGTTCGCAGCCCATTGAGAAAGCTATCGGCAGATCAGGAAGCGCAGCTTCGCCGTTCGCTTGAACCTTTGGGCGTCTAGAGCGAAGAGAGGCGAGGGCTTCGTGAGAATCGTTCATGTTGGTGCGAGTGGCGTGATCGGCAAGGCCGTGTCGGCCGAACTCGGCAGACGGCATGATGTCATCGCTGTCGGTCGAAGCACCGGCGATTCCCAGGTCGATATCGACAATCCTTCGTCAATAAGTCGAATGTTCAGTCAGATTGGCGAGTTCGATGCCCTGGTATGCACAGCGGGCAGGTGTGGACAAACCGGGAAACTTAGCACCGACGGTCTGCATTTGGGTATGTTGCGAACGCGATGGCGGCTCCAGACGATGATGATCCCGATAGACTATCGACGTTCGCCTTAAGGCGGAGGCGGGACCGATTCAGGAAGGAATTGCGCGATCTCCTAAGTATCGCCGATCCGACCGAGTTCCTTCAATTGGTTTGGTCGCTTGCGTCGCTGCACGAGGGAGAGTTCGGCCGCGCGCGCCGCTTCGGCCCAGACTTTAGTCTACCGGAGATGGAGCTAGCGAAGGAACGTTTTCGCTTTGCGCCCTGGCTCCTCGAGACGGCTTGCTGAAGTGAATTCCCAGCGGCAATTGCATCGACCAGTTGCGCTTCCGCCTTGGACCTGACCGATGCCGCACTCGCCGACCTGGCGGCCATCCCCGCCGCCGAATAGCATCGCCGCCTGACGACCTAGACTAGCGGTCAACCAGCAGCTTCCTGACTTTAGCGAGGCGGGTCAGAATCCTGACCCGTCAGCGCTAGCCACTCGAGATACAGCGCAACGTCCCGCTGAGTCTCCCAGACCTCCGTCGCCACGGGTTCCGGCATGCAGTCGAACAGCGAACGGTTGGCGCAAAACATTCGAGCGGTTCGGGCGAACCGACCTGAGCTGTCAAGGGCCCGTGGATATTCCCCCTCAGGTTTCCGAGGCGACGAGTGGTGCGGGTATAAACTAGGTCGCTGGGATTCAAGAATCCGACGCTCGGCAATGACTCGCCACCCTCGGCGCTTCTCCTGCGCTCGAAGCTGGTTGACGCTTCCTGTCCGCTCGCAATGACAAAGAGCGTTGTTCAGGGAGGTTATCGTGACAAGATTCTATAGACAGGCGGTATCGACGCTTGCCATTTCTACGCTCGCTATCGTTGCCAGCGGAGCCGGTCATGCTAAAGCCGAGGCGCTGAAGGTCGGCATTCTGGCCACGTTGGAAGGAACCTACACCCTACTCGGCCAGGATGGCGTGCGCGGCATAGAAGTGGCGCTCGGCGCTGCCAAGAAAATGGCTGGCGGCCGAGAGATCGAGACGATCGTCGCATCCACCGATACGACACCTGACAGTGCCGTTCGGGCGGCACGCAAGCTGATCGAGCAGGACGGCGTCCAGATTATCATCGGACCGGTTTCCGGCTCGGAAGGCATTGCGATCCGTGACTACGCCAAGACCAAGCCCGATGTCACCTTTATCAACGGCAGCTCTGGCGCGATGGAAACGACATACGTGGATCCTTCCGCGAACTTCTTTCGCTTCAACACTGACGGCGCGCAGTGGTCCGCAGGACTTGGAAAATACGTATATGACAAAAAGGGCTACAAGACCGTGGCGACGGTCGGAGAAGATTATTCCTTCATCTATACCCAGGTCTTCGGCTTCGTGACGGAGTTTTGCGGCGCCGGCGGCAAAGTTGCCAATCGGTTCTGGGTTCCGCTCGGAACGAAGGATTTTGCCTCAATCATCGCCGCGCTGCCGGACGATGTCGATGCGATCTATCTGGGGCTGGGAGGCGGCGACGCTGTAAACTTTCTCAACCAATATCAGCAGGCCGGCGGCAGCGCCAAGCTGATCGGCGGCACGATCATGGTTGACGGCACCGTGCTGACCTCGCAGGGCAAGGCCAAGGAGGCCTTGATTGGAACCCCATCGTCTGGACCGCAAGCCGATACCTGGAACGACCCGAAATGGCAGGCCTGGGTCAAGAAGTACCAGGACTTTTTCCCTGCCGACAAACGTTTTCCAACACCGTCGCTGTTTGCGACGACATACGCGAATGCGACCAACGCCATGCTCCAGTGCCTTGAAAAGACTGGTGGGGATCTCTCCGGCGGTCAGGCTAAGTTCCGCGAATGTCTTTCGACGCTCACACTGGACGCGCCAAACGGACACATCACGCTTGACAAGAACCGCCAAGCGGTGGGCTCGAACTTCGTGACCGAGGTGGCGCAACTCGCCGACGGGAGCCTCGCCAACAACCTGGTCGAGAAGGTCGACAACGTCAGTCAGACTCTCGGCATCGATCCGGCGGCCTTCGCCAAGATCGGCTTGCCGAGCCGCGACGTGCCGGAGTGCAAGGCGTCCTACTAAGCCATAGCCAGGCTGCCTCAAGCGCCGGTCGCGACGTGCGGCCGGCGCCGCTCTAGATGACGCGGAGATGCCTAGATGACGCTGATCACATATTCTTCGCGCGTGCATTTCTCGGACGGCATAACAGAAGAAGCGATTTTCGCGGAATTTGAAAGTTCCGGCATTCACCGCCCCATTCTTGTCGGGGACTTTGCATCTCTCAGTCCGCAAGTTTCAGAGCGGCTGATCGCAGCATTGCCTGCCTGGCGGCTCGGGAGTGCATTGGATATGCCTGTTGACGCCGCTGGCGCTGCCCTAGCCTCCAGAATAGTCGAAGCATTTCGTGACAGACGCGCAGATGCACTGGTTGCAGCCGGCTCTTCGCGAGCACTTGAGATCGTGCGACAGGCACATCAAGGATTTCGAAAAATTGCGGGGAGGGGTCTGCCGCCAATGCTCTTTATCCCTTGGGTGTATGGCCTTCCAGATCCACAAGACCAAGCGGCACATTCAGGGCGCGAACAACATCCCGAGCTCAAAACGTCCACGGTGATCATTCTCGACCCGACCTTGACGAGCGACGCAGACCGACACGCGACCGCATCGGGCTTGGCCACGGCGCTGTCGCGCGCCATCGAGGCCTTTCTCTCGCCGGCGTTTCATCCTCCGGCCGACGGTGTCGCGCTAAGCGCTGTCCGCTCAGCAGCCCGCGCGCTTCGAACGATCGACCAACGCGCCGACATTGGCTGGCGCCGAGACGCGATGGCTGCGAGTTTCGGTGCAACCCTTGCGCAGGAGAAAGGCGCTGGTCCGGTACAGGCGCTCGTCTATGCGCTGTCCAGGCACTTGAAGGGACCGGCGGATGGAGGTGATCTACGGGCGGTCCTGCTGCCGCGTGTCTTGGCGGTGAGGAACATTCCGGCCGAGCAGGCGCGACTGCTCAAGGAGGCACTCAACCTCGATGGCGATGCCTTGATCGCAGAGGGAATTGCAGAGCTTCTGCGTCCTCTAGGCTTCCCACAACGGTTGTCGGATGTCGGTATCGCTGAGACGAACTTGGAACTCGCGGCCATAGATGCAGAAGAAATGGTCCATCTCTGGCCTCGAAACGCGACCCTCATGGCGGGCGCGAAGTCGCTGCTGGCGGCCGCTCGTTGACTTCCAGCGGTCTTTTTTCGTTACTGAGCGTCTGATCATCGTGCTGTTTGGCTTGCGTTGCGAGGAGTTTCTCTTGCGCGGCAAAGAAAACAGGCCACACTCCGAACCTGAAAAAGAGTATGGCATCTGGGAGGAATGTCATGAGCGAGGCTTTGGCCGTCAGCCATGCCGCTTTTGGGCGAGCAACGTTATATCGCCTCGATCGGCCCATCATCGTACATGCCCATCGCGAGGGGCATCTGATCTTCTATTTGTCGGAAGCGACAGCCCGAATGGCAGTCGGCGACGCCAACGTTTTGCTCGATAAGAGCACAGTCGTTGCGGTCAGCCCCTGGGAGCCGCATAATTTCCAGGTCGATAGCGCGTGGGCTGGCGCGGCGTGCATATGTCTGGTGCTCTACATCAAGCCCGTTTGGTTCCTGGAAAATGCGCAGTCAGCCGAGTACGCATTGAGCTTTGGCCGCTCCGACATTCGTGTCACGCCATCCCTCTTGCATCTTGCCATGCGGCTTGCGGCCGCGCTGAGAGACGGCATCGAAGATGTCGACGTCGAGCCGCTGTTTTTCGAAGTCACCCGCCTTGCGTACCAGCTCTCCTGGGAAGACGGGCAAACGACGTTGGTTCGACCCCATCACACGAACGCGCTTTGTGACTTTCGCGTCAGGCGATCACTGCGCTTGCTCAAGGAATTCGTCGGCGACGAGATCGAAATAGAAAGCGTCGCGCGGGAAGTGGGGCTTTCGCGTCCGCATTTCTTCAAGCTCTTCAAGCAACAGGTCGGGATCCCGCCGACCATGTACCTAAACACACTGCGCAGCGAGCGGGCGATAGAAAGCCTCATCACAACGGACCGCACAGTCGCCAACATTGCCGACGACCTCGGCTTCTCCAGTCAGGCCAGCTTCAGCCGTTTTTTTGCGGCCAACGTTGGCATTCCGCCGTCCGAGTATCGTCGCGTCGCTCATCACGTTTGAGCCGCAGCCCCCGCGCGGGCACCTTTTTCCGATCCGCTGCGTCGTGACGAGACTTTCGGGTAAATCCGTCGGCGTCGACTGATCCTAATTTAGATTCACAGAGAAAGAGGGCGCGGCTGCGAGCATCGCCCCGAGGAGGAACTGTGTCCGGATTCGCCAAGTCGCTAACTGTACCCGACGTCTGTGCGGAAGACGCATCGTGAGAGATTTTGCTGCCCGTCGTCCCCTGTCCACAGGGCTCATCGGGCTCGCCTTGCTCGCCCTGATCTGGCTGATCTTCGCCGTCTGGCCTGCAGGTCTGGAGGACGTCATAGGGCGCAAGAAGGTATTTTTGAACGCCTTCTTCAACGGCATTACACTTGGCGGTCTGTATTTCCTCGTTGCCTCTGGCTTCACCCTGATCTTTGGCCTCATGCGCAACGTGAATATGGCGCATGGTTCGCTCTACCTGCTTGGCGGCTACGTCGGTTTCTTTGTCTCCGAATGGACGGGTTGGTGGCTTCTCGCCTTCCCCGTGGCGTTCGTGGTCGTCGGCGCGCTGGGCGTCGTCATGCAACTTGTCGTCTTCCGGCCGATCCAAGGTCAGGACCTGCGTCAAACGCTGGTGACGATCGGTCTGTCCATAGTGATTGCGGATCTCATGCTGTGGGGTTTCGGAGGCGACTTCTATAACATCCAGGCGCCATCATGGCTGGGTGGGCCGATGGCCACCTTCTTCGTCACGGCGGTCAAGCCTTCGGGCGATGCTGTCTATCTCAGCTATCCGCTCGTGCGGGTCGTCATCTTCGCCGCATCTGTCGTCGCTGGCATTGGAATATGGCTGCTGCTCAATCGGACCCGTATCGGCATGGTGATACGTGCGGGGGTTGACGATGGCGAGATCCTAGAGGCCATGGGGGTACGGCTTCAAATTGTGTTCGTCGCCGTTTTTGCCTTCGGCGCGGGGCTCGCCGGTTTGGCCGGAGTCGTGGGGGGTACTTTCCAGTCGCTGGCTCCTGGCGAGGACATTCGGTTTCTGCTGGGCTCACTCGTCGTGGTCATCGTGGGTGGCATGGGTTCCATTCCCGGAGCAGCGATCGGCGCCCTGATTATCGGTCTCTCCGAACAGTTCGGGTCCGTCTACTTCCCGACCTATGCGGTGGTGGTCACCTTCATCATCATGGCTGTGGTGCTTGCGTTTCGGCCACAGGGCCTGCTGGGGAGGGCGTAATGGCTTTCAATATCGACCAGCCCCGTACCGAACCGTTGCTCCTTGAGCGCGTTCCGCCCGCGTATTGGATCATTGGGTCGCTTCTTCTGACGATGCCCGTTTTCGCCGGCCCTTTCGTCCTGTTTCAAATCTTCGGCTGGAGTTTCGCCCTTGGCCTGATTGCGCTCGGGCTCACCGTGCTGGCCGGCTACGGCGGCATGGTTAGCCTGGCCCAAATGACCGTTGCGGGCTTTGCCGGCTATATGCTTGCGATTTTCGGCAACAGCGCCGTCGTCTCGATCAGCCAGGGTTGGCCATGGTATGTGGCAATTCCGCTGGCGATCATCCTAGCTGCTTTATTCGCGACCGCCATCGGCTGGCTGGCGGTACGAACAGCCGGCATTTACACGATCATGATCACGTTGGCGGTGGCCGCCGCGTTCTTCTATTTTACCCGGCAGAATTACGACATTTTCAACGGCTTTACAGGGTTCAACCACACACTGCCGCCGGAACTCTTCGGCATAAATTGGCGACACCCGGTCCCGTTCTATTACCTGTCTCTCGCCATGGCGGCGCTGTTTTACGCCATTGTCTGTTACGTCGTGCGCGCCCCATTTGGCATGGCCCTGCAAGGGGTGCGCGACAATTCCCGGCGAATGGCGGCCCTTGGCTATTCGGTTACCGCTCATCGGGTCTCAGCCTATACGTTCGCCGCCATACCCGCTGCCATCGGCGGGATATTGCTGATGTGGGGTTCAGGGCAGATTTCGCCTGGCACTGCGGGCATTGGACCGGCGATCGACATGTTAATCATCGCAGTCGTCGGCGGCCTTCGTCACCCTATCGGTCCCTTCATTGGTGCGCTGTTGTACGTCGTCCTCAAGACGTTTGCGATCGACATCCTCATGGCGCTTGGGTTGGGCGCGGAGCGGTTCAATCTCCTGATCGGTGTTGGATTTCTTGTCATTGTGGCGCTTTCTCCAGACGGCATTCTCGGCCTTTGGGACCGCTGGCGCGATTCACGAGGGGTCGACCGCCTGACGGGGAGGCGATCGTGATGGCCGTGGCCCCAAGCATCGCCGCTGGCGCAGCAAACGCGCTTGAGCTACGCGGATTGTCCAAATCGTTCGGTGCGCTGGCAGCACTGGCCGATATTGATCTGGTCGTAAGCCCCGGTGAACGTCGTGCTGTGCTCGGCTCCAACGGAGCCGGAAAGACAACCCTCTTCAATTGCATCACTGGCGACTTTCGGCCAACGGCCGGTGCCATCCGTTTCTTTGGCGAGGACGTCACCGCGTTTCCGGCTTACGAGCGCATTCGCCGCGGGCTGCGCCGGACCTATCAGATATCCCTTCTGTTCGGCGGGCTTTCTGTTGCCGACAACATCTACCTTGCTTGCCGGGGCGTGTCGCGCGGCAGGTTCTCGATGCTGCGGCCCAGACGCGACGACGCACTAGTCGCTGCTTCCGAAGACCTCGCCCGCACCGTCCACCTTTCGGATGTGAGCGACAGACGCGTAGCCGACTTGTCCTACGGCCAACAACGCCAGCTCGAGATCGCCATGGCGTTAGCGGGCGCGCCTCGCCTAGTGCTTTTTGATGAGCCGGCGGCCGGACTGAGCCCGACCGAGCGGCGGAATCTGGTCGACATTCTCACCGGTCTCCCAAGCCACATCGGCTACATCATCATCGAGCACGACATGGATGTGGCGCTACGCGTCAGTGACCGCGTCACCTTGATGCACAACGGCCGCATCTTCAAGGATGGCAAACCAGCCGAGATTGAAGAAGATCCGGAAGTGCAGGCGCTCTACCTCGGCGGAGGCGAGCATGGCCACTCCTGAGCACGGGATTCCAGCGCTCGAAGTGCGCGACCTCAACGTCTATTATGGGCGCAGCCATGCGTTGCAAGGCGTCAGTCTGACCTTGTCGCGCGGAGTCATGTCCGTTGTCGGCCGCAACGGGATGGGCAAGACGACGCTGTGCAAGGCGATTATGGGCATTTTGCCCGCAGCATCCGGATCCGTGGCGTTCCGTGGCTGGCAGACGAGTGGAGCTCGTCCGGCCGAGATTGCGCGTGCCGGCATCGGCTATGTGCCGCAGGGGCGGCGCCTATGGCGTTCGCTCACCGTTGACGAGCACCTGCGGCTCGTCGCAACGAAAGGCGGCGCCTGGACGCCTGAGCGTGTCTACTCGATTTTTCCTCGTCTTGCGGAACGCCGGCAAAACGGTGGTGCCCAGCTTTCGGGTGGCGAGCAGCAGATGCTGGCGATCGGGCGCGCCCTTCTCACAAATCCGAAGCTTCTAGTGATGGACGAGCCGACCGAGGGGCTGGCGCCTGTGATAGTCGATCAGGTGGCCGAAATGCTTGTCGATCTCGGCCAGCAGGGCGACATCGACGTTCTTGTGATCGAACAGAACATCGGCGTTGCTTGCGCGGTCGCTCGCGACGTGGCGATCATGGTCAACGGCCGCATCAGCCGGATCATCGACGCCCATGTTCTCGCCGGCGATCGGGATCTTCAACAGACATTGTTGGGGGTCGGACGCCACGCGCACGACGAGATCGCGCCTGCTGCCGAGCCAGCCGCCTCCATCCCTGCAAGCTCGACTAAAATATATGTTTCCAACCCGGTGGCGCCGACACGGTGGACCCCTCCCGTCCCCGTCGGGCTCATCGAGGGCGCGGCCCGTACGATGACGCCGGTCGCAACGATTGGCTCGGGCCGCGCCGACCCTTCCGATCGACGGAAAACTCCGAGTGGCGGTGTAGTCTATGTCTGCGGCACCCTGGATACCAAGGGCATCGAACTGCGCTTCATGCGCGACATTCTCAAGGGCCATGGTCTGAATGCCCGGCTCGTAGATCTGTCCACAACCGGAAAGCCATCCGGCGCCGAGATTCCGCCCTATGTGATCGCCGCTTTACACCCCCGCGGTGCGGCAGGAGTCTTTACCGGGGATCGCGGCTCGGCCGTGGCGGGCATGACCTTGGCGTTCGAAGCATGGATGAAGAGGCAGACCGACATCGCTGGCCTTCTGGCGGCAGGTGGGTCAGGGGGCACAGCTATGGTCGCTCCTGCCTTCCGGGTTCCGGCAATCGGCGTGCCAAAGCTGATCGTATCTACGGTCGCCAGCGGCAATACCGCGCAATATGTAGGTCCCGCCGATATCATCATGATGCATTCGGTCGCCGACGTTCAGGGTATCAACTCGATCACGCGCGAGGTCTTGGGCAATGCGGCCAATGCCCTTGCCGGAATGGTCAAGGCACGTCTGGTTGAAAAGCCGCCGGCGCCTGCCAAGCCGGCCATAGGCCTGACGATGTTCGGCGTCACGACTCCCTGTGTCGACGCGATCACGTCGGCCTTGAGCGCCGACTACGACTGCCTCGTCTTCCATGCGACCGGCACGGGCGGACGGGCCATGGAGAAATTGGTCGATTCGAAGCTTCTCGACGGCGTCATCGACATCACCACGACCGAGCTCTGCGATATGGTCGCCGGCGGCGTCTTTGCGGCGGACGAGACACGTTTCGAGGCCATGATCCGGTCTGGCCGGCCGTACATAGGCGCTGCCGGCGCGCTAGACATGGTCAACTTCAATGCGCCGGAAACGGTGCCCGAACGCTATCGCGATCGGCTGTTCTACCGGCATAACCCGCAGATCACGCTGATGCGCACAACGGTCGAGGAAAACGTAGCGATTGCACGTTTCCTGGGCGCCAAGCTGAACCGGATGACTGGCCCGGTCCGGTTCTTCCTGCCCGAGGGCGGTCTTTCGCTGCTGGACGCGCCAGGCAAACCCTTCTGGGACCCAGAAGCCGACGCGGCCCTGTTCAAAACTCTTGAGAACGTGGTGCAGCAGAACGCGAACCGGCAACTGATCCGCGTCAAAGAGAACATCAACGACCTCGACTTCGCTCAACTCGTTGTCCGCACGTTCCGCTCCCTCCACACACAAACGCCTGCCGCCAGAAAGGGCGCGTGAATGTTCCCTCGTAATGAGCTTCTGAAAAAATTTCGCGCCATGCGTGACCGAGGCGAGCCGATCATCGGCGGCGGTGCGGGTACCGGTCTGTCGGCGAAATGCGAGGAAGCGGGCGGTATCGACCTGATCGTAATCTACAACTCCGGCCGCTACCGAATGGCCGGTCGCGGCTCGCTTGCTGGTCTCATGCCGTATGGCGACGCGAATGCAGTCGTCATGGAGATGGCCACCGAGGTCCTGCCCATCGCCAGAAATACGCCGATATTGGCTGGTGTCTGCGCTACCGATCCGTTTCGGCTGATGGACCGTTTCCTGGATCAGGTGAAGTCTGCTGGATTTTCCGGCGTGCAGAACTTTCCGACAGTCGGCCTGATCGACGGCAATTTCCGGGTCAATCTGGAAGAGACTGGAATGGGCTATGCTCACGAAGTCGAGATGATCCGCATGGCGCGGGCGCGCGAACTTCTGACGACACCTTACGTCTTCAGCGAGGCCGACGCCCGGGCAATGGCTGAGGCCGGAGCAGACATCATCGTGGTGCACCTGGGGCTGACGGTCGGGGGTTCGATCGGCGCCGGCACCGCGGTCAAACTGGAAGAGGCGCCCGCAATAACCGACGCCTGGGCCGCGGTTGCGCTCGACGTCAATCCAGATGTGCTCGTGCTGGTTCACGGGGGCCCGGTCGCTACACCGGAGGATGCCGCGTTCGTGCTGAACAACACCAGGCATTGCCATGGTTTCTATGGCGCATCGTCAATGGAGCGGCTCCCCACGGAGCAGGCGATGACCGAGCAGACCTCGAAGTTCAAGAAGATCGTTCGTCAGACGGCCGGGAGATAAGCCACATGATAGGTCAACTTATCGGACAACTCATACTCTGGCTCATACTGGCCGTAATTGTCGTCTTCGTCCTCTTCTGGGTGATGCACTGGCTCTATCGCCGGTCGACGAAAGAGGTGGCGTTCGTACGCACCGGCTTCCTCGGCGAAAAGGTGGTGATCGACGGCGGTGCATTTGTTTGGCCAATCGTCCACGACATCACGCCCGTCAGCATGAATTCCATCCAACTCGGTGTTACCCGCGATCGGGAGCAGGCGCTCATCACCAAGGACCGGCTTCGCATCGATGTAGATGCGGAGTTCTATATTCGCGTCAAACAGGATCGGCAGAGCGTCAGCCTGGCCGCTTCGACGCTCGGGCGCCGCACACTTGAGCCGGAGCGTATCCATCAACTTCTTTCCGGCAAATTCGTTTCGGCGCTGCGCACCGTTGCCAGCCAATTAACGATCGACGAAATCCATGAGAACCGCGACGACTATGTCGCGCGGGTGCAAGCGGTCGCTCAAAACGGATTGGACAAGAACGGGCTGGAACTTGAAGCGGTGGCTATCACCGACATCGACCAGACGGACATCGCATATTTCAATCCATCAAACCGGTTCGACGCAGAAGGCTTGACGAGCGTCGTCGAGGCTGTCGAAGGGCGGCGGAAGCTGCGCAACGACATCGAGCAGGAAACCATGACGCAAATCCGGGCACGCAACCTGGAGGCGGAACGGAAATCGCTCGACATCGAGCGCGCAAGCGAGGAAGCCCGGCTCGAACAGGAACGTGAGATCGAATTCCGCCGCGCCGCGCAGCGATCCGAACTGACGCGCGAGCGTTCTGAACGTGATCGAGATGCCGAGCATGCGACCCTTCTCTCCCGGGAGGCGGTCGAGACGTCGCGCATACGGATCGAGCAGCAGATCACCGAGGCACGGATCGCTTCTGAGCGTGAGGTGCGCCAGCTTGAGATTGGGCGGAAACGCGCGATCGATGAGGCCGAGATCGCGACCGTCGAAGTTATCGAGAAGGCGCGGCTGACGCAGCAGCAGGAGATCAGTGCGACCCGTATCAAGAACCAACAGAGCACCGATGTAGCGGAGATTACGGCTCTCGAGACTGTGGGAAAGGCTCGCATCACCCAGGAACGAGTCGTCACGGAAGCGCGGATCGCGAATGATCGGGAGACGCAAACGCAGGAAATTGAACGGCAGCGTGCAGTCGACGAAGCCGGGATCACGGCGCGTCAAGTGGTCGAGACGGCGCGCATCGCCAACGAGCTACACATCACGGAGGCGCGCATCGGCATGGAAAGAGCGACTCGCGAAGCCGAGATCGCACGCAACCAGGTCGTGGACGAGGCCGAGATCAAATCAAAACACGTCACGGAAGAGGCTCGGATAGCGCGCGAAAAGGCGCTCGCCGCGGATCGCATTGCCTATGAGCAGGATTTCAAGGAACGCGAAATTGCACGGAACCGCGCTGTGGAGCTTCTCGCGGTTTCCGCCGATGAGGAAGTGCAGGCGGCCAAGATCATGGAGCAGGTGCGGTTGCGCACGGCCGAGATTGCCCGCGACGGCGAAATTCGCTCGCGTGAAATCGCGAAGAATGAGGCAATCGAAACGGCCGAGATCAGTTCGCGCCGACAGGTCGATAGCCAGCGAATTGATGAGGAAGGCGCCACCGCGGCGGAGAAGATCGCCCGTGACATGCGCGTTAGGGAGCTGGAGATCGAGCGAAACAAGTCCAACGATTCTGCTCAACTCGTCGCCGACACAGCTGTCGAGACAGCGCGGGTGACGAAGGCGAAGACCATCGATGCCGAGAAGATCGGCGCCGAGTTGGCTCTCGATACACGCAGGCTCGAGCGGCGCAAGGCGTTGGAGCAGCTGGAGATTTCGCGCGTCCAGATCGTGCGCGAAGCCGAAATCGCCAGCCAGGAGGAGATCGAACGGGCCCGGATCGCTTCGGAGCGCGGGCTCGACGACGCTCGCATAAGTCATCAGACGGACCGTCGCAAGCTCGAGATCGCACGGGAGAAGGCGGTGGAGGAGGCCGCTATGGAGAAGGCGATCACTATCTACGCGAAGTCGCTGCAGGAAAGTGCGGCCGCCGTCGAAGCCGAACAGGCACGAGCGCTCGCTGCAGGGGCCGCCGAAGAGGTGGCCACGGCGCGCGAGACCGCCGCCGCGAAGCGTCGCAAGGCGGTCGATGTGACGATGGCCGAGAAGGAAGCGGAACAGACGAAGATCGCCGCCGGCGCCGACAAGATCCGAGCGGCTGTCGAGGCCGAGGCGCAGAAGCTCATCTACGAGGCCGAAAACGTGCTGTCGGATGGCGCCCGCTTGGGAATGTTCCGACGTCGGCTGCTCGAGCGGATCGAGGGCATTGTTGCGGCTTCGGTGAAGCCGCTTGAGAAAATCAACGAGATCAAAATCGTGCAGCTGGGCGGCAGTGGTGCTCCCGGTTGGGGGGGCGAAGGCGATGCTAACCGCCCAAGTCCCACCGAAGAGGTGATCAACTCGGCGCTGCGCTACCGTGTGCAGGCGCCGATGATCGACAGCCTGCTGGCCGACATCGGCATAGACGGGTCGAACATCGCGCGCCAGGGCGGCTTGATCCGAGATGCCGCAGACATGCAGCGCGTCGCGGCGGACACTGCCAAACAGAAGGCAGCGCCGAAGACCGACGGCGGGAAGGCCTGAGATGGCGCGGGTCTATGCATCGTCGGTGATCGGCGCCCCGGCAGCCAAGGTTTGGGAGCGTGTGCGCGATTTCAACGGGCTGCCGCGGTGGCACCCGCGCATGCGCGACAGCCGTATCGAAGACGCGCTGCCTTCCGACAAAGTCGGTTGTATTCGCAGCTTCCAACTTCAGAACGGTGACCGGCTGCGTGAACGTCTACTCGGTCTCTCCGACTACGACATGTTCTGCACCTACGAGATCGTCGAGAGCCCGATGGCGGTGACGGATTATGTCGCCACCCTTCGACTTACGCCCGTGACCGAAGGAGACCGCACGTTCATCGAGTGGTCGGCCGAGTTCGGGTGCGACCCGAAAGACGAGGACGACCTTGTCAAACATATCAGCCGAAATGTCTTCATGGGCGGCTTTGAGGCGCTCAAACGCCATTTCGCGGGCTGATGACGTGGACTGAAAACCAAGTTCAACAAAGGGAGGAAGACAATGCAACGCATAACATGCCTGATAGCAGCGAGCCTGGCGACCATGGTGAGTGGTGCAATGGCGCAGGACAAAAAGCCGACACTGCCGCCACTGAAGGTTCAGTCCAACGCAGAGATGGTCGTCGTCGAACATGTCGATGCGCTGAGCAAATGCGACTGGAATCGGCTCATGGCGCAGTACCCTGAGGAGATTCTTTTCATTCTGCCGAACGGCGGCTCGGTCGAAGGCCGGAACGCGGTCGGTGACCTATTCACCGGCTTCTGCAAAGAGCGCGCCGCAGGCGGCTTCAAGGGCGCGGTCTTTAGCCCCGAGAAGGTCAAGACGATCGGCGACACGGTCGCCGTCTCTTGGCGTGTGGATGCGCCCTGGCTGGCAGAGCCTTACAAGGGCGCCGACGCCTATATCACGAAGGATGGCCTCATGTACACGCAGGTCACGACCTTCGATCCCGCCGGAATGAAGTTGAAGAAGTAAGGCGGCATAGGTCGTGGTCAGGGTCGTCCGCAGCACCATCGTCAGCGCGCCAATCGAGGCGGTCTGGGACGTCGTGCGTGACTTCAATGGCCACGACCGCTGGCACCCAATTGTCGTGGAGAGCCACATTGAGCGCGGATTGTACTCTGACCGCGTCGGCTGCGTGCGGAACTTCCGTTTGGCAAACGGCACCGAAATGCGTGAGAAGCTCCTTACGCTGTCGGACCTGGAATGGGCGCTCAGCTACTGCCTCCTCGATACCCCACTGCCGATCTTCAACTATGTGGCACACGTGCGCCTGCTTCCCGTGACTGACGGGCATCACACCTTCTGGGAATGGCTAGGCCGGTTCGATGCACCAACCGGTCGAGAGACCGAGTTGGCCTCCATGATCGGCAACGACATCTACCAAGCCGGATTCGACGCAGTCCGCAGCCAATTGGAGGCTAGCACGTCGTGACAACGATAGAGCGATTTCAGACAATAGCGGAAGCGGCGCGTTCCGGCCACGCCAGGGACGTCCATGTTCTAGGCGGCGGAACGCTGCTGATGCGGCAGTTGAACTACGCGCCCCAGAGTGTGGCCCGCATTCTCGTGGTTGAAGATACTTCTATGCGTGAGGTGACATCCGCGGGCAACCGCATCCGGATTGGCGCTGGGGTTACCTTTGCCGCAATCGCCTCAACCCCCGATCTTGCGTTTCTCGCGCCGGCTGCGCGCGCTATTGGTGGACCCGCCATCCGCAACATGGCGACAGTCGGAGGCAATCTCTTCGCGCCGTCTCCCTACGGCGATTTCACCACCGCGCTCCTGGCGGCAGGGGCGGACGTGGTCATGGCGGATGACCGCACCGAGGCGTTAGAGACCTTCCTTGCTGCGCGCGGGACTGTAATGCGCGGCCTGGTCGCTGCCGTAACCGTCCCACGGCTGACGACTGGCGAGTTCCGCTTCCGAAAGGTTACCCGGGTAAAGCCCAAGGGAATTTCGGTCATGAGCATCGCCGCGCACCTACCGAAGACTGGGACGCGTTTCGGCGAAGTGAGGATCGCGTTCGGCGCCATGGGACCACGACCCCTCCGTGCCCGAGCCGCCGAGGCAGCTCTCCGCGGCGCTCCGTCCGACCTCGCGGGAGTGCAAGCCGCCCTTAGGGTCACTTGCGACGGTCTCGAACCCGAAGACGACGCGCTCGCCAGTGCGTGGTACCGCCGCGAAGTGGCTGCGGTTCATCTCGGACGTCTGCTGATAGAGGGGCAAGGCGCCTGATGCCGAAAACCGCACTTTCCTTCCATCTCAATGGCACTGAGCGATCGGTTTTCGTGGACGATGGAGCAAATCTCTTGGATGTGCTGCGCCGCGGCGCGGGCGACCTCTCACCGAAATACGGATGCGGGCAGGGCACATGCGGCGCCTGCTCCGTGCGGATCGATGGCGAGCTGCGACTGGCCTGCCTGACCTTGGCCGAAACCGTCGCCGCTACACATGTGCAGACGCCGGCGGGCCTCGCCGATGGGCCTGTCCTCGATCCCTTGCAGACCGCGTTCATTGAAGGCTTCGCCGCGCAATGTGGTTTCTGCACCGGGGGCATGCTGATGGCCGCCAAGACACTGCTCGTCCGAAATCCTCGGCCAAGTCGAGAACAAGTCGCCGAGGCAATATCCGGCAATCTATGCCGCTGTACCGGCTACGAGCCGATCATCGACGCCATCCTGACCGCAGCCAACCGCGCGGGAGTGAATTCCCTATGAGCTCCATCGAATTCCGGCGCGACCTCTTTGCCGACGAGCGAGACGACACGCTCAAGGTAATCGGCAAGCCGCATCTGCGCGTTGACATCATCGGCCACGTTACCGGCCGCACTCGATATTTTGACGATCACCTCTTTGACGGCATGCTGCACATGCGCGCCGTTCGATCACCGCATCACCATGCTCGAATTCGCGGCATCGACACGTCGGCGGCGGAACGCATGACCGGCGTCATTCGGATCGTACGCGCGGCGGATGTACCGCGGAACCTCAATACGCTGCTTTCTATCATAGGGTTCGGGCGAGACGACGAACCGCTGATCTCATCGACGAAGGTTGCCTATCGGGGCGAGCCGGTGCTGGCCATCATCGCTACGAGCGAGAGCCAGGCCCGTGCCGCCTGCGACGCGGTTCGCGTCGATTGGGAGGTGCTGCCGCACGTGCTCGATGTCGAGGAAGCAATCGCTCCCGGTGCGCCGTCCGTGCAAGAGGCCTATCCTAACAACACTTTCGACTACGGTCCTTACGATCATCAGAAGTTGCGTTTTGGCGATGTCCAGGCCGGATTTCGCGCGGCGAAACATATTGTCGAGGCGACCTATCAGATGTCGCCGATCGAACAGGCGCCCATGGAGACTTGCGGCGCCATAGCCGCGCCTGAGACCAACGATCGATATGTGTGCCACACCAGTACCCAGGCCCTGTTCTTTTCACTCGGGACGACGGCCAAGATTCTCGACATCTCATCAGCGCGGCTTCACTTCATCGGCGGCACCGTCGGTGGTGGGTTCGGGGGCAAGGTGGACAGCATTACCGAGCCGATGGCCGTCCTGGGTGCCATGCTCACCGGACGCCCCGTCAAGTTTCAATGGGACCGCGAAGAGGAGATGCAGGTCGGCGCGCCCCGTGGAGCGGAGCGCTGGGTTCTAAAAGATGGCGTTGCCGCGGACGGCCGCATCCTGGCTCGCGAATTCACCGGCTATTTCGACAGCGGCGCCTATACGCGCCTATCGTCCTATGCGGTACAAAAAGGGACAGGCCACCTGCCGGGTCCCTATACGATCCCCAATGTCGCCGCCAACGTCTATATGGTGTTCACCAATCGTACGCCGGCCACGGCGATGCGCGGCTTCGGCGTCACCGGTGTTGATTTTGCGATTGAATGCCACATGGATCGGGTTGCCGAGGTGGTCGGCATAGACCCGATAGAGTTGCGCATCCTCAACGCCTATCGCGATGGCGACATGAAGGCGCATCGGCGCGTCGCCAAGAACACCGCGCTGATCGAGTGCTGCCAGGTTGTGGCGGGCAAGGCCGATTGGTCACTGCGGCCCGAGTTTCTACAGGCGTCGAGCCTCTCTGGTGGCGGGACACCGGAGCGAGCCGTTATCCCCGAGACCGCGCTCGACACCGAGGGGAAGATCGGTGAGCGCCGGCAGGGCAAAGTCTCGATGAACGGACCATCGCCGCGCGCGAGCAGGATGCTCCCTGCTGGAACCGTGCATCCACAGGATGCGCGGGCGTTGGTACAAAATCGGGACATGGTGCTTGAAGCGGGACGCGTGGGTCACCGGACTGGCGCGCCGAGGCTTGCTCCTGAAGCGACAGCCGGTTCGCCACCGGGCCTGCCACCCGTAGTGCCGCGTGTCGCCATGCCGCCGGCAGCAGCGGGTGTAGCACCCCCCGCCGGCAGCAGACAGCCGCCGCCCATCCCACCAACACCTATGGCACCGCTACCGCCGCCGTCTTCTGCACCCTACCAGCCGGATGAGGCATTCACACGTGGCGTGACGCGGCCGGGTGCGTCGCGGTTTCTCTCAGGCATACGGAGGCGATGAAATGTCGATCCACAAGGGCCGCGGTTTTGCTTGCATCAACTACCCGATCGGCATGAACCTCGGCGGCGACCCGTCGCAGGCGCTGGTCCATTCCAATCCCGACGGCAAATTCATGGTCACGCTGTCCGCGATCGATCTCGGTCAGGGCATGAAGTCTGTCGTTCGTCAGATCGCGGCCGAGGCGCTGGGCGTGCCGATCGCCGACGTACAGGTCGACACGGCGGACAGCGACACCGGCCCTCACGACATGGGATCATTCGCTTCCCGCGGTACGCATCGCGTGGGCAATGCAGTCATCAGAGCTTCCGCCGAAGCACGCAAGCAGATGTTGGAAGCGGCTGCGGAAGAATTGGAAGTCGCCGCCGCCGACCTCGACACGGACGGCAAGGGCAACATCATTGTGAAGGGGTCGCCCTCCCGGTCCATCACCATATCGCAGACCGCTATCGCTGCCCAGTTCAAGCAGGGGCGCACCTTGTCCGGGCGCGGCATTTTCTTGATCCCGCCATCTCCGGTCGATCCCGACACCGGCGAGATGACGCCCGTCACGACGTTTGCTCATGCCGCTCTGGTCGTCGACCTGGAGGTGGACGATGAGACCGGCGAAGTCGTGGTAACCGAGATTAATTCCGCCTACGAGCTCGGCCGCGCTCTAAACGAGAAGCTGGTCGAGCAGCAACTTATCGGCGGTGCCTGGATGGGTGTTGCCCACGCACTCTACGAGACCACGGAGCCTTATTACCCTCAGCGCACTCACTTGCCGCTGGATTTCAACACCTACCTGATGCCAGGCCCAGCTGAAGTCGTGCCACATCATATCGCGGTGCTCGAGCGTCCTGCCGAGGATGCGCCCTTCGGCGGCAAGGGCCCCGGCGAAATGTGCGCGAACCCCGTGCTGCCCGCAGTCGCGAATGCCATCTACGATGCTGTGGGCGTGCGCTGCGATGCACTGCCGTTTACGCCAGAGAAGATACTTCGTGGCCTGCGCGCCAATGGCGGCGCTAAAAAGCGGGCTGCGTACTAATGGCGATCAGGGCATCGACCTCGGGCATTTCATCGCCCATCGAGCTCCGCGAGGCGCTTGTCGGCGCTCAATACCTGGCCGGCGATGACCTGGCTACGGCTGCTTATCTCGCGCTGGCGCTCGGCAAACCCCTCCTGCTGGAAGGCGCTCCGGGCGTCGGCAAGACGGAAGCCGCCAAGGCGCTTGCGGGGGTGTTGGGCCGTCGCCTCGTCAGGATGCAGTGTTACGAAGGGATCGACGCCTCCGCTGCGCTCTACGACTGGAACTATCCACGCCAGATGCTCGCGATCCGCCAGTCCACCGAGGCCGGCCTCAATCTGTTTTCCGAAGAGTTTTTGTTGGTTCGGCCGCTCTTGGATGCTCTGCGTTCACCACGAACAACGCTGTTGCTGGTCGACGAAATTGACCGCGCAGACGCCGAATTCGAGGCCTTTCTGCTTGAGTTTCTATCCGACTTTTCAATCTCCATACCGGAGACCGGGACAGTACGCGCGGACGAACCTCCGGTTGTGGTGCTGACTTCCAACCGCACGCGGGATCTGCATGAGGCTTTGCGGCGACGCTGCGTCTACCATTGGATTTCCTATCCGGACGCATCCCTCGAAACGGAGATCGTGATGGCCCGGGCCTCATCGGTTGCGCGAGCGACGGCAGAGGCGGTGGTTGCTTCGGTCGGGCTCATGCGGCAGGAGCCCCTCGCCAAACCTCCAGGAGTAGCGGAAACGGTCGAGTGGGCGGAGGCTGCTACCCTGCTCAACGCACAAGGCGCTCGCTGGCCGGACGCTTTTCGCCGAGCGATCGGTGTCGCCGTCAAGGATCAGGACGACCTCCTGTACGTCGCCCCGATGCTGGACCGGCTTCTGCCTGGGGAGGCCGTGCAATGATAGGCCTCGATCCATTCCTGTCTTTCGCGCCGCTCTTGCGCAGCGCCGGCTTTGCGGTCGCTCCCGATCAGACGATCGGGTTTGTCGCGGCGGTGGGTGCGCTTGGCCCGCAAGGACCAGAGGATATCCGGCGCGCGGGCCTGTCGTTGTTTGCGATACCGCACGAGCGCATTGCCGATTACGACGCGCTCTTCAGGGCTCATTTCCTGGGCCACACGCTGCCGGGAGGGGATCTTGTCGATGACGACGATACCGGCGTCGAAGCGCATGAGCCCTTGGGTATCCAAGCCGATGTGAGCCACGAGCAAGAAGGTGAGCCTTCGGGGGAGGCCGCCAGCTTCGAGGAGCAACTGGGCGTGGCGACGCTTGGCCAAGGGAAGGACGAGGGCGGTCTGCAAGGATTTGACCAATTTCTGCGGCGGCGCCTTCCCATGCGGCGAACATTTCGGCGCACCCCGGATAGGCGGGGTGATGACATCGACCTTCGGCGGACGCTTAAGGGAGCGATGCGGCATGGCGGTGAAACCATCAAGCTGCACCGCACGCTCCGCCGCGTTCGGCCGCGTCGCCTGCTGCTCCTCATAGATGTCTCGGGTTCCATGGCGGGCTACTCCGAGCCGGCCCTGAAGATCGCCCATCGCGTTGTTCAAGTGGCCGAGCGTGTCGAGGTGTTCACGCTTGGCACGCGGCTCACGCGTGTCACTGCGGCGCTGTCACCTCAAGAGCAGGCGGTTGCTCTTTCCAGAGCATCACAGGCCGTGGCGGATTTCGAGGGAGGCACCCGGCTCGGCGAGGCGCTTGGAATATTCCTGGCCGTGCCGCGCTACGCCGCTTTGGCGCGCGGCGCTGCCGTGGTTGTCGTTTCCGACGGCCTTGAACGTGGTGACCCGGCCGAACTCGCCAAAATGGTGCACAGTCTAACGAGGCTTTGCTGGCGGACGCTGTGGATTTCTCCCCTCGCCGCCGAACCCGGCTACCGGCCAGAAACACAAGCCATGCGTGCCATCGCCCCAATGGTCGACAGACTTGAAGGAGCCGCCGACCTGCGTGGCATGTGCCAGGCCATTCTTGGGTTGTCGAGGCTCGCATGATCGACGCGCACCACCACATTTGGCGGCAAACCGATCTGCCTTGGCTCTTGGGTGTGGAGCGTCCGCGCATTTTCGGCGAATACGCGGCTATTCGGCGCGACTACCTCGTGGAGGAATTCCTGTCGGAAATTGACAGCACGGGAATCAACAAGTCGGTCTACATCCAGGCGAACTGGGCACCCAATTGGGCAGCGGACGAGGCGGCATGGGTGCAGGCTACCGCGGACCGGACCGGCTGGCCGCACGCAATTGTTGCTTTTGCCGATGTGACGGTTGCGGACGTGCGTCCTGCCCTCGACAAACTCGCCCGCGTCTCGCTCGTGCGGGGCATCAGACACCAGCTGCATTGGCACGAGAATCCGCTCTACCGCTTTGCGTCCCGTCCGGACCTCTGCACGGATCCGAAAGTGATGAGCAACATTGCCCGCCTGGCCGACTATGGCTTCAGCTTCGACCTGCAGGTTTTCGCCAGCCAGATGGAAGGCGCTGCAGGGCTAGCGAGGGGCTGCCCGGATGTCACTTTTGTGCTCCAGCACGCTGGAATGCTGGAAGACACCAGCCCCGAGGGTCGAGCCGCCTGGAAAGAAGGCATGAAGCTGCTCGCTTCATGCCCGAATATCGCAACCAAGCTCTCCGCCTTCGGCACGTTCATTCATCGGAACGATCCTGCCTTCATCGCTGACATGGTCGCGACAACTGTGCGTCTGTTTGGCGCCAATCGCTGCATGTTCGGCTCAAACTTCCCGATCGAACGCCTCTGGACGACCTATGGCGAGCTGCTTTCCGCTTTTCTGGAAGCCGCTTCCGGACTGTCCAAAAAGGCCAGATCGGCAATTTTCAACGATACCGCAGCTCGCCTCTATCGGCTTTGACTAAACAGGGAGACAGCAATGGCACTCACGATCCACGTTCTGGACTATGGTGATATCGAACTCGAAACGAGCTTTCTCGTGCTTGGCCACGAATGCGGGCGGGTGCGCCGCGTGCCGGTCTATGGCTTCCTCATTCTTGGGGGCACCTATCCGGTCGTCGTCGACACCGGTTACCGCGACAACGCCATCATGGAATCGCTTGGCATGCGCGGCCTCCAATTCCATGACAACATGATCGAGAACCAGCTAGCCAAGCATGGCGTGAAAATGGGCGACGTGCGGTACGTCTGCCATACCCACCTCCACATCGACCATGCCGGCAAGGATGACCTTTTTCCGATGAACACGACCGTCGTGGTCAATCGCCGCGAGATGGAATTCTCCGTATCGGGCATCATGTTTCCGCAATACCCGAAGCCCGATATCAAACACCTAGTCGACCGCCTCTATGAACCCGAGGCGCTCCGTTTCCTTGACCTCGACATTACCGGAGCTGAGGAGATCATCCCGGGCGTCTGGTGCGAACGTGCGGGCGCCCACACCGAGGGCTCGATGAATGTGATCGTTGAAACCGCCGACGGCCTCGCCTGTCTGTGCGGCGACGTCATTTACGACTTCAACGATCAGATCGTGAACCACGTCTACACCAACAACCATATGGAGCCCCGAACAACGGGCAATCACTCGAACACCAAGCGCGAGGAAAAAGGCGCGATAAAGAAGCTGCTCAACAACTATCGATACTTGCTGCCGGTTCACGATCGCCCGGCAAAAATCGAACACCAGCGGGTGGTGGGCCGGCTTGGCATGACTGTACCAGGGCCGTTGACCGAGACGGTGCCGAACCGCCCCTGGTTTCCGGCTTAGGGCAATGGCACACGAGGCGCTCGATCCGCGCTTCACAGCGATCGTTGATGAACACACGCCGGTACGCCTGCTAGCGACTGGGCTGACGTTCGCCGAAGGTCCGCTCTGGCACGCCGGCCCGCCCCAGTGCAGGTTGGCTGGCAGATCCGCGCGGTGAGCGCGCCAGCGTAAGCCATACAACGTGATGAAGCTCCGCCATCAGGGAGTCATCCAGCTCACCGCCATTGCTCTCTCAGAAAATCAACAAAACGCTGCGTCTTCGCCGGCAGTAGTCTGGTTTCAGTAATGGCATTGATGGCGATAGCTGTGGCCTGCCAGTCGGGCAGGATTCGCTGCAGGGCTCCGTTGGCGACATCGGCGGCGGCAACGCGTTCGGCAAGTACCGCTACGCCCATTCCAAGCGTGCAGAGACGCTGGATCATGCCAACGTTGTTCATCATAAATCGGCCGCCCACTTTGGCGTCGATAGTATCGACGCCCCGATGCAGCTTCCATGTATCGGCTTCGCCAGTGTGCAGTCGTAGACATTGATGCTGTTTCAATTGGTCTGGATGACTGGGCTCGCCGGCATGTTCAAGATAAGCCGGCGCGGCGTAAAGCATGCGCGGCAAGCGAAACAGAAGGCGCGAGATGAGATTGGAGTCAGGAGATTCACCCATCCGGATCGCCACATCAACGGGCTCGCCCACCAGGTCCACCCGGCGAGGGGAAAGGTCGAAGTCGAAGGTGATGCCCGGATAGCGACGAGCAAAATCAGCTATCAGGGGCGCGAGAAAGATCTGGCCGAAATCGACAGGCAGAGTGACCCGCAGGAGGCCTGTAGGCTGCGCTAGCATCTGGCCGAGTTGCTCGTGGGCAAGCCTGGCCTCCTGCACGATGCGCTTGCAGCGTTCGTAGTAGATTTCTCCTGCCTCTGTCAGCTCGATCTTGCGTGTTGTCCGGTGCAAAAGACGCAAACCGATAGCGTTTTCCAAGCGAGAGATGCGTCGGGAAAGTGTCGAGTTAGGCATTCCCAAGATTTCCGCGGCACCCCTAAAGCTCCTTGCCTTAGCGACCTCCACGAACAATGCCATGTCGTCCAAAGATCTCATCGATTGCTCCAATAATGGCATATTCCATTCCGCCAGACCCTATTTATCTCGAAAATGATATCGATGACAATGCGCTCATCAGCGATCGAACGCCCCACGGTGAATGTTGCTGGAGTTTGGAAAACCAAGTCACGGAGAAGCGCAATGACCTACGAGAGACTGAAAGCAGAAGACGCCGCGATGCTGCTGATCGACCACCAGGTTGGCACCATGGGATGGGTTGGCTCCACGACCTTCGAGGAAATGAAGAAGAACGCGATCATACTCGCGAAGGCAGCTAAGATTCTGAACATCCCGACAGTATTGACCTCCAGCATGGAGGACGCTCCTCAAGGACCGCTGCTAAGCGAACTCGAAGACATCCTGCCAGCAGAATTCTCTGCCCGCATCAAGCGGGCTGGCGTCGTCAATGCGATGGATGACGACGCGTTTGCGGCGGCCGTGACGGCGACCGGCCGCAAGAAGCTGATCTTGGCAGGAGTTACCAACGACGTGTGCACGGTCTATCCGGCGCTGACGCTCGTTGGTCGCGGCTATGAAGTGCAGGTTGTCGCCGACGCCGGTGGTTCGCCCACCAAAATCGCCGATGATATTGCCTTGCGTCGTATGGAGCGCGCTGGCGCGACATTGACGAGCACCAATCAGCTCATCGCCGAGTTGGCCGGTAGCTGGAGCACAGCCGAGGGTGGGCAGCTCGTTCATGCTCTGATGGGCTGAGACCCACTCTTAATACCATAGCGAAGCGTCCTTCGGCGCCCTCCCTCCCGATGCTGTTTTCACGGCAGCATCGGAAGTCCTCCATCGAGCATCTTGAGGTAACAACATGACGGACATCTGGCAGTCTATTAAACTGGGTCGAACTGAATTGGCCAACCGCTTCGCAATGGCGCCGATGACCCGCAGCCGTGCCAAACCCGACGGCACACCCGGCGATCTCGCGGCTGAATACTATGCCCAGCGTGCCGCTGTTGGTCTGGCGATTAGCGAAGGCACGCAGCCGTCGGATGACGGGCAAGGCTATCTGTCCACGCCTGGCATCTACACCGATGCACATGTTGCCGGATGGCGTGCGGTCACGTCCGCTGTGCACGCCAAAGGCGGTCGCCTGTTCATCCAGTTGATGCATGTCGGCCGGGTCTCGCACCCGGACAACACACCCCATCACCGCCAGCCTGTGGCCCCTTCGGCGATTTCGCCCGGTTCTCAGATGTTCACGATGAAGGGGATACTCGACATCCCGGAGCCACGCGCCCTGAGCATTGAGGAGATTCGTCAAACCATCGGGGATTTCAGGTTGGCCGCGCGCCGCGCCATCGAGGCCGGAGCGGACGGTGTGGAAATTCATGGTGCCAACGGCTATCTCGTCCACCAGTTCATCGCCCCAAGCGCGAACGTCAGGATGGACGAATACGGTGGGTCAATCGAGAACCGAGCCCGCTTCGCAATCGAGATAGCAAGGGCCGTCGCGCAAGACATCGGGTCAGAGCGTACAGCTATTCGGCTGTCGCCGGGCGTTCCCATGAACGGAATCGATGAGGGTGCCGATGGTCCGGATCTATACCGCTATCTGATCGAAGAGTTGGACCAGCTGAATCTTGCCTACCTGCACCTCTTGCATGTGGGTAACGAGCCTCTTCTCCGAGACATCCGCAAGCTGTTTAAGCGAGTGCTGGTTGTCAACCGACCAGGCCGGCCGCGCGAGCAGATAGGTTCAGACGTCAAGTCGGGTCTTGCAGACATGGAAGCCTATGGTCAGGCTATTCTTGCAAACCCCGACTTCCTGAAACGTGTCAAGAAGAACGCTCCTCTGAACGACGGTGACCGCAACACCTTCTATGCCGGCGGCGCTACTGGCTACGTCGACTACCCGACTCTTTGACCATACCTCGCGTTGGCGGGCAGCGCTCCCGACGTTTGAAGAAAGGACATCGCCATGAACCAGCCTGTCAAACTCGAGCGTTCGATGAAGCGCAAACACGGCTCTGGCGGCTTCGGCATCGAGATTCTCTGGCCGGGCCTCGCGCGCAGGGACCAAGGCGACAGCGGCATTGGCGCAATCGGTCGGATCGATCATGCGAGGGTCCTGCCGGGGACAGTGGTATCCATGCACCCGCACAAGGACGACGAAATCCTTACCTACCTGCGTAGCGGCAGGGTACTCCACCTGGATACGGAGGGCCATTCAGAGCCGGTCTTCAATACCCGCCTCATGCTGATGAGCGCCGGGCACACCTTCCAGCACGAAGAGCAGGTCCAGGTCGACGGCGGTGTTCTGGAAGGACTGCAGATCTTTGTCCGCCCGAGCGAAAGCGATCTTGATCCTATTGTGCAGTTTCACGACTTAGCCTCCCCATATAGCGAAAATGCCTGGCGGCTCATCGCGGGTCCATCCGATGCCCCCCTCACGTTTCGTGCACCGGCCTGGGTGCACGATAACCGCATCAGCGCAGGTCAGGTAACGGGGCTGCCACCAGCGCCCGCAGGTGAGATCAGCAGGCTGATTTATGTTTTCCTGGGTCAGGTCTCTGTCGGTGACGTCACTTTGAAAACAGGCGAGAGCCTGCTCATTGATGGAAGCGAGCGCGAAATAGTCGCCCAGCAGCAAAGCGACCTGGTTTTGTTCACCACGGATCGCGCGGCACCTACATTTAAGGGAGGAATGTTCAGCGGGAACGCATTGGCGGCGTGACAGCCCTCATTCTGCCCGAGCCTCATCAATGTCTCGCAGTCGAGGAACTCGATGAATAATCCGTCCCAAAGCCGTCGGCCCATCGTCTCGCTCCCAACCCTGCAATGCGGTCGCGCGAATAGACCAAGTGCGGCGCGGTCGGCGGCAGGAGATACGAATGGATTTATTCGGAGCTTGCTTCTGTGCAAACGAACGCAGCCCGCCTCCTCGAAAAGAGCGATGCCATGAGCGAGCTTGGCACGCCTCAAACCGGTTCACCGCCATCGGGCGCGGCGCCTCAACCGCTATTCAGCACGCGTCTGGCGCTTGGCCTCATGGGGATTTTGCTGGCTGCGATGACGGCCGGTCTTATCGGTCGGGTGCCTGGTCTGGTTCTGTCCGATATCCAGGGAGCTCTTGGGGTCGGACGGGATGACGGATCGTGGCTCACTACAGCCTATTCCGCTGGTGAACTGGCTGCCATGCCGTTTGCAAGCTGGTTCGCGATTACGTTTTCCATGCGGCGGTTCCATCTGACGACGCTGGCTTGTGCGCTGGCGATATCCGCGATCATACCCACCATTGAAGATCTAGATCTGTTGTTGGGATTACGCGCATTTCAAGGGATGGTCGCAGGAGCGATGATACCTGTGCTGATGATGGCCGCGTTGCGCTTTCTGCCGCCGCCACTTAGGCTTTACGGGCTGGCGCTATTTGCGCTGACAGCGACATGCTCACCCAATGTCGCCCTATGGATTGCTGCCTTATGTGTTGATCGTCTTGAAGACTGGAGATGGGTCTACTGGCATGTGATCCCTCCGGGTCTTTTGGCAGCTGGACTTGTTGCCTGGGGCATTCCCGAAATGCCGCTTGAGTTACCACGACTGAGGCAAGGAAACTGGCTAGGCATGGCTCTGGGAATGCCCGGCCTTGCCCTGGTCGTCGTTGGCGTGGATCAGGGCGTGCGTCTGGAGTGGCTACACTCGCCTTTGATCACTGCTGCTCTTGGGGTCGGCACCGTTTTCACTGCGCTGTTTCTGGTCAGTGAGTGGCGGCACCCGGCTCCCTTTATACGCCTCCAACTGCTCGAGCGTCGAAACATATGGTTGAGCTTTCTGATCTTTTTGTTCCTGCTAATGACGCTTTCTACCAGTGTGACTTTCCCGGCGAATGTACTGGCTAACCTTCAGGGGTTCCGCATCGGGCAGAGCGCTTCAATTGGCCTGATCGTCGGGTTGCCGCAACTGGTGCTCGGGCCATGCGTTGCACTGCTGCTCTATCGCAAATGGGTCGACGCGCGTTATGTATTCGCCTCTGGATTGGCCTGTATCTCGGTTGCCTGTTGGCAGGCCTCAGGCATCACTGACGAATGGATGGTGCAGCAGTTCATCACGGCTGAGGTCCTGCAAGCCGTTGGTCAGCCCATGGCGGTAATCTCGCTGTTGTTCCTGGCAACGAGCGTGGTTCAGCCTAGGGAAGGCCCCTTCGTCGCGGGGCTTGTCAATATCCTGCGCGTCTTCAGCACCACGCTTGGTGGTGCATTGATCGGCCAGGTGACAGCAGTGCGCAGCCAATTCCACTCAGAAATGCTGCTCGACCATGCAGGTCATCAAATGGCAAGGCTGCCATCGTCAGACGCGTTGTTTAGTACGTTGGGGGATGTGGTGACGCAGCAGGCCAGCGTTCTGGCGACAGCGGATGTCTACCGGATATTCGGCATACTGGCCTTGGTTCTGATCCCGCTGGTCCTGTGCCTTCGATACATTCCTCCCCCGATAGTGGGCGGTACCTCCCAGACTGCGCCGCCGCTCCTAGCGACGGGCGTATCCTCGTGATCCTTACTTTGAAAAGCGCACCCATGAACACCAGCAATCGCTTTCGCACCGCTGTCGGCCTTATTGTCGTCGCCACCTTGGCCGGAGCGTACTTCATTCTCAATCGACCTGAAGCCAGCGCGTCTGAACCGCCCCTGGTTTTCCGGAGGCCGTTTCGTTTGAGTCACGCGGCTATGGCTGGTTCATCCAACATGGCGTAGTAGCGTTCCTCGGCTTCGGCCGGCGGGATGTTGCCGATGGGCTCCAGCAGCCGGCGATTGTTGAACCAGTCGACCCATTCGAGCGTGGCGAACTCGACGGCCTCGAATGAGCGCCAGGGTCCGCGTCGATGGATCACCTCGGCCTTGTAAAGACCGTTGATCGTTTCGGCGAGAGCATTGTCGTAAGAGTCGCCGACACTGCCCACCGAAGGTTCGACGCCGGCGTCCGCCAGGCGCTCGGTGTATCTGATAGAGACGTATTGGCTGCCTCTATCGCTGTGATGGATGAGCCCGCCTCCCTGCACGGGCCGCCGATCATGGAGAGCCTGTTCCAGAGCGTCCAGAACGAAGCTGGCATGCGCCGTCCGGCTCACCCGCCAGCCGACGATCCTTCGCGCATAGGTGTCGATGACAAAGGCGACATAGACGAAGCCCGTCCAGGTCGCGACGTAGGTGAAGTCGGAGACCCACAGCATGTTCGGCGCCGGGGCATGGAACTGGCGATTGACGTGATCGAGAGGGCATGGTGCCGCCTTGTCGCTCACCGTGGTGCGGATCGGCTTGCCGCGGATGATGCCTTCGAGGCCCATGGCCCTCATCAGGCGGGCAACCGTGCAGCGGGCGACATCGAAGCCCTCGCGTTGCAACTGCCGCCAGATCTTGCGAACGCCGTAGACGCGGAAGTTAGCCTCGAACACGCGTCGGACCTCATCCTTCAAAGCCTCATCCCGCTTCACCCGAGCCGACAGCCGGGAGGGATCGATGCGCTTGGCGACATGGTCGTGGTAGGTCGACGGGGCGATCGGCAGCACCTTGCAGATCGGCTCGACCCCATGCGCCTGGCGGTGATCGTCGATGAACGCGATCATGGCTTGAACCGGCGGTCGAGCTCCGCCTGGGCAAAATACGCGGAAGCCTTGCGAAGTATCTCGTTGGCCTGGCGAAGCTCGCGGTTCTCGCGTTCCAAAGCCTTGAGTTTCGTCGCCACATCCGTAGGCACACCGGCTCGCACGCCACTGTCGCGCTCGGCCTTCTTCACCCACTCATGCAGCGTCTGCGCCGTGCAGCCGATCTTGGCGGCGATCGACGAGACCGCCGCCCACCGCGAGGCATGCTCGCCTTCGTGATCCAGAACCAGCCGCACCGCACGGGCTCGGACCTCGGGAGAGAACTTGTTGGTCGTCTTGCTTGTCATGGCTCCACCTTCTCAGGAGTTGGAGCCTCCGATCAACCCGGGGCGGTTCACGTCCGAGCAAAGCACGGACGATGCATATGTTCAGGCCGACTTCACCATAGTCGTCCCGCAAGTCACGGGCCTCATCACGGAGGTGGCGATCACTGACCATCAACGGGTGCAGGCCGGCGCTCCCCTTGTCAATATTGATGAACGCAATCTACGTATTTCCCTCAACGAAGCGCAGGCAGATATTGCCGGAGCCGAGGCGAATGTCGATAGCCTAAAGGCTCAGATCGCGCGCCAGCAAAGCACTATTGAGCAAGCTCGGTCGGCTGTTGCTGCCTCAGAGGCTAATCTTAGATTTGCGGAGGCTGATGGCAACCGTGCCATTAGCCTCGCCCGCGCAGGGACAGGGTCCGTCCGGTCCAGGGAAGAGGCTCAGGCCCAGTGGGATATCCAGCGAGCCGCCTTTGATAGAGATGTCGCCGGTCTGCATTCATCGGAACAACAAACCGGCATTCTGAATGCCGACCTGGAAAAGGCGTTAGCCGATTTGTTGGCGGCTCAGGCGGCGAAAGCGACTGCAGAGCTGAATTTGTCATATGCGCGGGTGACAGCGCCTGTCTCCGGTGTGGTGGCCCAGCTCGAGGCTCGTGTCGGTGGATATGCTCGCGTGGGCGAGGCATTGCTAACGCTGGTTCCTCTGGATGCGATTTATGTGGAAGCCAACTTTCGCGAGACGCAATTAAGCCGCATGCAAGTCGGTCAGCCAGTCCTCTTGAGCGTTGATGCACTTCCGGGCGTAAGGCTTAAGGGACGGGTTGAAAGCCTTGGACCTGCCAGCGGGGTCAGTTTCTCGGCGGTGGCGCCTCACAATGCGACGGGAAACTTTACAAAAATCATACAACGGTTGCCAGTACGCATAAAGCTGGATGACGATCAGGAAGATGTTCAGCGGCTCCGTGTAGGGATGTCGGTCCGTCCGACCATAAATGTCAGCGTCAACTCTGGTGGCGCCAGCTAAGATCGACATAACTATCTCGGCGATGGTGTCGTAAGCGCCAACGTCAACAGCACGTTCAAGAAACTCAAGGAGTGGATAGAGGAGCCGACGGGATCTGCGGTGGGTTGTTAAGGCACAACTGCGTCCGCAGCCTTCACCCGCATACCTGCCATGCCCTCAAAACCCAAAGAGCTCGCGGAGGGGGCAGCTTGCCGGCCTAGACAGCCAGGTACCCGCCATCGATCGGAATCGAGGCTCCGGTTACGAAACTGGAGGCGTCCGATAGCAGCCAGAGCACGCCGGCGGCGATTTCCCCCGGTTGCGCGAAGCGACCCATTGGATGGCGTTCGCGCATCGCTTCAAATTGAGAGGTGAATGCCGGTTCGGTCGACAGTCGCATGATCATCGGGGTCTCGACGATGCCGGGCAGTACGGCGTTGACGCGAATGCCCTTCTTGGCATAGTCGATCGCCGCAGCCTTAGTCAGCCCGATCACGCCGTGCTTGGCGGCGATATAGTCGCAGGCCGCCTCGGCCGCGACGACGCCAAGGCCGGAGGCGGTGTTGACGATCGATCCGCCTCCGCTGGCGAGCATAGCGCGGATCTCGTGCTTCATGCACAAGAAGGCGCCGGTGAGGTCCACCGCGATCACCTTGTTCCAGGATGCCAGCGGCAATTCATGCAAGGGCTTGTTGCTTTGCTCGATGCCGGCATTGTTGAATGCGCCGTCGAGCCGTCCATAACGGTCGACAATGCCGTCGATCACATCGGAAACCTGGTGCTCGTCTGTAATGTTGACTGTGATCGGTTCGACCACTCTGCCTTCGGCGGAGATTTTCGCAGCCGCCTCGGTCAAGGCCTGTTCGTTGAGGTCAAGCATCATGACCTTGGCGCCCGCTGCGGCGAAGAGAGCGGAAGCTTTCTGTCCGATGCCTCCCGACGCCCCCGTAACTAGGATGATTTTGTCTTGTAACGCGCTCAAGTCATTCTCCTACCAAGGTGGGGTTAGTCCTCCCCAGGTACAGCAGCAGCCGCGTCTCCCACAGACACGTCACCGACGGGACAAGGCTGAATATGAGCCCACGCGGATTTGGGATAAAGGTGGAAAAATTGAATTCACCGATCCACAATTGCAGCAATGAGCAAAGAACTAACGAACGTTATGGCGATATCCGTCGAAGTCGTGAAAGCCAAGGGCTTCGCGGGCAGCGGATGCTATCGACATCCCCACTCTTCGCTGTCTCGACGGATTAACGCATTAGAGAAGGCGATCGGCCTGCGGCCATCCAGCGCTGTGTCAAGGAGCAGGACCTCGAGTTGGGCAAGCTCGTCGAAGCCCTCAACAGTGAGGACGCCGATGTAAACGGCGCTCATTATCGACCATACCATGAAGGGCTGGATCGGTGCGGACGAGTTCAGCGCTTAGCGGAGTTAGAAAACGGTCCGTTTATCGCGTTTCGCGAGACGCGAAAGCAGGTAATCGACCTCTGCTTTTTGCCGTCGGAAATCGATGAAGCGCTGCGTCTTCGCCGGCAGCAGGCGTGTTTCGGGCAGCCGAGCGATCTGACGTGCAATCAGGCCGGAACTGGGCGACTCCCCCATTCGGATCGCTACATCGATGGGCTTGCTCACCAGATCAACTCGCCGCGGCGTGAGGTCGAATTCGAAGCTGATGGTCCGCTCCACCGAACGACGTACAAGATCGAGCTGGCTGAAGCGGGCGAGATCTACTTCGACGGTTGTAACCGCTCGTCGACGAGGTCTGGCCGGCGACGCATGAGCAGCTCGGCGATATGCTGGCTCAGCCTAGCAGGGTCTTGCTGGCATCGATGCCGGGGCTTCGCCAATGTGTTCCTGGCCCCGCTGATCGCCGAATTCTCCCGCCTCTATCCTATGCAGGATCGGGTCAAATTTGGATTCTCGGTGGATCAATCATTGCGGGCCTGAGCGGGTACATTCTGCTGAGGCTGTTAGATCGATGGGCTCGTTTCAGAGGACCGTTTTGTCATGCCCGTCGGCAATAGTTCCGAAGGCGGGCTAAGCCCCGGATGGAAATATCGAAGGCGCTGTAACAACGTCCCACCACTCCACGTAGACGCTCTTGTTGGTCGCATCGACGGCCGATGCAGATCCTGTCCCGGACCGGCCTCACAAGGAGCGCATAATGAGCCGCGATGCTTACCTGAACACCAGCAGCGGCAGCACCGATGCGAGAAAGGCGTTCGAGCAGGCGGTCTACGGTCTTGCAGCGCATCGGCCCAGCACCGGCATGGCATTGCAGGCTACCCTGGCGGCCGATCCCGATCACATCGCAGTACATGCGCTCAGCGGATTTGCAAACCTCATCCTCGCCCGTTCGGAACTGGCGCCCAAGCGCTTGCGCGTCGGCAAACCACCCGCCTCATCAACCGGAGACAGGCACATCATGACCTCGACGAAAAATTCCGCCCTTAATGGCACCGACCTTTACGAGCGCATGGGGCAGCGGACCACGCAGCCGTTTGCCGTGCAGCTCCTGGACGAACTGGAGCCTTTAACAGATCTGTCTGTCATCGACGTTGCCGCAGGGACGGGAGGGTTGGCTGAAGCGGCATCTGAGCGGGGCGCCTCGGTTGTGGCGGTCGATCTGGCGCCAGCAATGATCGAACGCACCGACGAGAGACTTCAGAAGTATCCGCGATCGAGCGCCAGGATCATGAACTTTGTGGCTCTCGATATGGCCGATGGCATTTACGATGTGGCTATTTCCAATTTCGGAATTCTAGCTTATCCCACGTGGCAAAGCGGGCTTGACGAGATGGTTCGCGTCGTCCGTCCGGGCGGGTCTATCGCGCTCACCATGTGGACCAACCTCGACGACTGTTCTCCGGCGCATTTGCTCCACCGCGTTTTTCGCCAGCACTTCCCGAACAGGGACTTATGGCCACCGGGTCTGTTCCCGATGTTCTCCCCGGCGTCGCTGGAAGAAGGCTTGCTCGAGGCCGGATGCGTCGATGTCAGGGCGCAGACGGCCGAGGCGGACTGGTCTCCATTTTTGTCCGTCGACGTCGTGGACGAGTGCGACCCGATGTTCAGGAGCTTTCCCGGATATGCTGGCCTCGATGACATCGAGAGAAGCAATTTGCAGAGGTCTCTAAAAGCGGCTTTCGACGCCTATGCTGACGTCGGCGGAGTTATCCATCTGCCGACGAGAGCGTATATGGTCGTGGCGAAGAAGGCATAGTGAGTAGCACCTCTTGATCCAGTCGGGTCGTCGCAGATCAGAGGTTCGGCCAGGAACCCTGACCTGTCCCCGATCCGGAAAACTTCTGCGCTGATAGGCAACCCGGCATCACCTCAATCAGCCACATCAATACCTTTACCCGTTCCGGCCGGACGTCTTCGGCCCGACTGCAAAATGAGAAGGATATGAATCCGATATGAACCCGAGTGATTTTCGCCGCCACGGTCATGAACTGATAGAGTGGATAGCTGACTACTACGAGAATATCGAGACACGGCCCGTGCAGCCGCCGACAAAGCCCGGGGACATCAAAGCACTGCTGCCGGGGTCCGCGCCGGATCAGCCGGAACCCTTCGAGAGGATCATCAGCGACCTGAACTCGATCGTGTTGCCCAATGTTACGCATTGGCAACATCCCGACTTCTTTGGCTACTTTCCTTCGAACTCGCTGGGTGCGGGGATCCTTGGAGAACTAGTCAGCACGGGCCTGGGTGTGCTTGGCCTGTCCTGGCAGGCGTCACCCGCTGTTACAGAGGTCGAGGAGGTCGTTGTCGACTGGTTCCGACAGATGGTTGGTCTTTCCGCAAACTGGATGGGCGTCATCAATGACACCGCATCCACGAGCACCCTGGTATCGCTGTTGTGTGCGCGTGAGAGAAGCACAAATTATTCGATGACCCGCGACGGGTTTCAAGAAGATGGCCAAAATCTCATTGTCTACACCTCAGCCAGCGCTCACTCCTCTGTCGAAAAGGCGGCCCTGCTAGCGGGATTTGGGCGCCTGAATGTCAGGCATATCGAGGTGGACGAAACCTTCTCGATGCGAGCGGATCTGCTTGAGCAGGCGATCGCACTCGACAAGATCAATGGGAAGCAGCCGTGTGCAGTTGTTGCGGCAATCGGTGGGACAGCGACGACATCGATTGACCCACTCTCGCAGATAGCGTCGATCGCACGCGATCACAGTGTGTGGCTTCATGTAGACGCTGCAATGGCTGGCAATGCGATGATCCTACCGGAGTGTCGCTGGATGTGGGCTGGAATCGAGCTTGCCGACAGCCTCGTCATCAATCCCCACAAATGGCTTGGGGTGCCCTTCGACTGCTCTCTCTATTTCGTTCGCGATGAGCAGCATCTGCAAAGGGTCATGTCGACAAACGCGAGTTACCTTCAATCAAGAGTCGACAGTCTGGTTCGCAATCTCCGCGACACCGGGATCCCCCTTGGCCGACGTTTCAGAGCCCTGAAACTTTGGTTTTTGATCCGAGAGCAGGGCGTATCTCGCCTTCAATCTCGATTGCGCCGCGACCTCGATCTGGCAAAAAGCCTTGCGGTCGAGATTGCGAGCACGCCCGATTGGCATCTGGTAGCGCCGGTAAACCTTCAGACGGTGTGCATCAGATATCAGCCGGAGAATGTTCCGGGGGAGCGGCTGAACGATTTTACGCGTGCCTGGGCCGAGGAGGTCAACGCTTCAGGTGAGGCATTTGTCACTCCGGCGGCAGTGAATGGTCGTTGGATGGTCCGGATTTCGATCGGAGCTCCAACTACAGATGAATTCAACGTGAAGCATCTTTGGAACCTGATCAAGAAAATTTCGGCAGCCAAAGCTCACGAGTTCGGGAGTTAGGACGCTCGCTTTGTGACCGGGCAGACGCTTGTCGTCGATGGGGGCTGGATGCGGGTGTAAAGAGTGCCGAGCCTCGAGCGGGTGGGTCGGCGGTGCATCACCGACCGGAAGCCGATTTGTTTGGGGCCGGACTTGGAGGATTTCGATCAAAGCCTGGCGGTCGGCGAGTTAGAGACCACGAGATCGTGGATCTGCTCGCGGATCCATTGCTGGCCCTGATGCCCGTGGGTGCGCTCATGCCAGATGAGCTCCACCTGAAACCGCTCCGAGAGCCATGGGACGTCTATCCACGCGACCTCGGCCATGCGGCCCCGCATCAGACGTCGCGGTACCAGCGCGACAAGATCGCTGCTGGCGACGATGCTCGGAATAACCAGGAAGGAGGCGGCAGACGCAACGATCGCACGAGAGTGACCAAGTGCCTGTAGGGTGGCGTCCACCGGCGTCGAGAAACCACCGCCTGAAGGTGACACGATGACCTGCTCAAGTCGGCCGAAGCCCGCTGCGGTCGCTCCTTTCTCTATCCGCGGATGGCCGGAACGGCCGATGAGAATATAGCTCTCCTCGAAGAGGTGCCGGGTACGCAGGTGGGCCTGCCCAGGCTCCGGTGTGGCGATGGCCAGATCGACATCGCCGTCGGCCAGTTGCTGCGATAACCTGGCTGGGGCGAAGCGGTGTATCGCAAGCCGGAGGGTGGGCGCCTTTTTGCGCAGCGCCACGATCAGAGGCGCCACCACGACGGCCTCGACGTAGTCCGTGCACGCGATCGAGATGGTCAGTTCGGCGGTCGCGGGATCAAAGCTGTCATGGCCCTGGAGCGTGCTGCGGAGCTGGTCCAGCGAGGCTCGGAGCGGTTCGATCAGTTCGAGGGCCTTCGCCGTCGGCACCATGCCACGATGCGCTGGCACGAGCAGGGGATCCTTGAAGAGATCGCGAAGACGGTTCAACTGCGCGCTGAGGGCCGGTTGGCTCATATGCAGCCGAGCCGCGGCCCTCGTGACGTTTCGTTCGACAAGCAGAGCTTCGAGACTGACGAGGAGGTTGAGGTCGATGCGCTTCATATCCATGGGATGGATAGTAACGCATAAATCAATCGATTTCACATATGGCCTGTGGGTTGCGATTAAAACCTCCAGGGAGTGCCGTACTGCGCTGCTCCAGGAAAGTGATGGAGATACACATGTCGATTGATCAAAAGCCTACCATTGTCGTCGCAGGCAGCCTGAGCAAGCAGGGCCGGAGCGTGACGGAGTCGTTGCTGGGGAGTGGAAGGTATCACGTTCGTGCCATGACAAGTCGTACTGACTCGCCTGCGGCCCTTAAGCTGGCAGAGCAGGGCGCTGAGCTCATTGCAGTACCGCTTGCCATCAACCACAGGAGCGATTTTGTGAAAGCGTTTCGGGGAGCGCAGGGCGCCTTCCTGATGACCCCAGTCGTCGCCCCTCCAGCTACCTACGAGTTCGATATCGGCAGGGATCTGGCAGATGCCGCCATGGAGGCGGGTGTTGATCACATCGTCTTCAGCACGCTGGAAAACGTCGATGAGATCACTGGAGGTTCGAAGTTCGCGCCGCATTTCACGGACAAGGCGCGCGTCGGGGCTTATATCCAGGGTTTTCCTGTTCGCAGCTCATTCGTCGAGCTCGCGTTCTTCTACACCAACCTTCTCGAATATTATACGCCGCGCCAAGAGGGCGATACGCTCGTCTTTCCAATCTATCTGCCGGAGCATTTCCGAGCACCCTTCGTCGATCCGCTGACGGCGACAGGGCCAGCCGTTCTGGAAATCTTCGACCATCCCGAAACCTATGCCGGGCAAACGCTCCCGATCATCGGCGACATCCTATCGCCGGCCGAGATGATCGAGACCTTCAAGCGCGTCACGGGCCGGAAGGCTGTGTATGCATCCGCCTACTCCCCTGATGAGCTGGTTCGTCATTTTCCGGAGTTCGGGCAAAATCCTGAGCTCGTTCGAGAAAACATCGGCATGGCGGAATATGCGGTTGAATACGGATATTTTCGGAAAGACCGGGACCTGGCGTGGAGCAGGCGGATCAATCTCTCAAGCCTGACCTGGGAGCAGTTCCTGATAAAGACCGGTTGGACGGGCGACAAAACGGCGTTCGGCCTCAACTGGTGACCCTTGGTTGCTTGTAGCGGTCTGTGGAGCGTTGGTGCATCGTGCGCACGCTCATCAATGAAGTAGTTGCCGATCTCGATGATGGAACTTCTGAGATTGCCCTCGTCATTCATTGGGTTGGTGGCGTCCACACCGAATTGCGCCTGCCGAAGCGACGCCGAGGGCAAAGAAACGCGACGCCTGACGACATTGTCGACGCTGTGCGACAGCTCGTCCTTATCGCCAATGACGATGTGATTGCCGGTGTCCTCAATCGCAACGGACTGACGACCGGCAATGGCAATCGCCGGACACGGGAGCGGGTCACTGCGCTGAGATCATATCGCAAGATTCCGGTCTTCCGCCCCCAGATCGACGGATCGAGCCGTGGCTTAATCTGGGCGGCGCGGCGAAGTTGCTCGGAATAACGCCAAAGACGCTGCGTCTGGCGGCCGAGGCAGGCGAGATTGAGGCGACCCATCCGCTACCCGATGGCCCATGGATATTCAGCCGCTGAAAACTCGCGACAACAGAAGCGCGTCAGATCCTCGATCGCGTCCGGCAGAACCCTCGACACCCCACAGGATCGCATCCCGATCAGGAAAACTTATTCTCTTCAACAACATAGAAAGATGGGCGTTATGAAACAGGATTGTAATCCTCCTTCCATGCGGTGATCTCGGCTCTGGCTTGAAGCAATGACAAGAACAGTGTTTCGTTGAGACACTCATCGCGGAAACTTCCATTAAAGCTTTCCACGAAGCCGTTTTGCATCGGCTTTCCCGGTGCGATGTAGTGCCATTCCACACGTGTCTGCTGGCACCATCTGAGGATTGCCATTGAGGTCAGTTCCGTGCCGTTGTCCGAGACAATCATGTGCGGGCGTCCGCGTTTGGCCATGACGATATCGAGTTCCCGCGTGACGCGCAGACCCGAAAGGGATGTGTCGGCGACCAGCGCCAGGCATTCCCGTGTAAAGTCATCGACAATGGCCAAGACGCGGAACCGCCGTCCATCGGTGAATGCATCGCTGACGAAGTCGAGGCTCCACCGTTCGTTTGCCCGTGACGGCAGCGCGATGGGCCGACGCGGTCGTGACGACGCAGGGCATTGAAGCCTTTCGACGCCAGCGCCACGCGCCGCGCTTCGGAAACGGAGATCTCCACCTTCAAGAGCGCGCTCCCGACACCGTCGCGATAAAGCCGCGCAGGTCGGCCAGCATCAGTTCCGGCTCTTCCAGCGCGGCGAAATGCCCGCCCCGCGGCATGTCGGTCCAATGCACGACGTTGTAGGTCTTCTCTACGAACGAGCGCGGCGGCGGCAAGAACACCGGATCGGGGAAGGCCGCAACGCCGGTCGGCACCTGGATGCGGGCGCCGGCCGGAAGCATCAGCGACTCCTCAAGCCGGCTGCCGTAGTAGATCCAAGTTGCAGTCACGAACGATGCCGGTGCGATGTAAAGCATGATGTTGGTGAGGAGTTCCTCCTCGGAAAACTTGCTCCAGATGTCGGGGTCGCCATCGGCGGTTGTCGGAAGATCGGCCCACTTGCCGAACTTTTCAAGTATCCAGCCCGCCGCTCCGACCGGGCTGTCGGCCATTGCGACGCCGAGCGTCTGCGGACGGGTTTCCTGCTCGTGAAAGTAGGCGCGCTCCCGATCGGCAATCGCGGCCCGCTTGGCGGCGAAGGTCTTCTCCTCGCCGGTCGTCGGAGCGGCGTCCTCCGCACGCACGGTCATCATGTTGATATGGATGCCGAGCAGAGCGTCCGGTCGATCATGCGCTGCCCAGGCCGCGATGCCGTGGCCCCAATCGCCCCCTTGAATGAAATACCGCGCGTCGCCGAACAGTTGGATCATCAGCCTATGCACGAGCGCAGCAGCCCGCCGCGGGCCGATCGGGCGCGTGATCGGGTTGGAGAACGCGAAGCCAGGAAGCGAGGGGACGACAACATCGTGCCCGTCCGCTGCGAGCGGCTCCAACAGCCGCTCGAACTCGAGATACGAGCCCGGCCAGCCGTGGAGAAGCAGGACGGGCGGCTTGAAGCCGTCGCCTTTCACATGAACGAAGTGGAGGTGCTCGCCTTCCACGTCGGCCATGAAGTTGGGGAGTGCGTTGAGTCGCCGTTCGACCGCACGCCAGTCGTAGCTGTCCCGCCAATACGCGGTGAGCCGCTTGAGGTCATTAACCCCGACCCCCGCTGACCAGCCTCCCGCATCCGGCAGCTGGCTCCAGTCATAAGCCTCGACCTTAGCTCTGATCGTGGCGAGCCGTTCGTCAGGGATGTTGATCGTGTAGGGTGAAATCATGATGTTCTCCGCTTAATGGGATGCGGTTCGATGGAGAGGGCGTCCACCAATCTGCTTTCCGTATTGTCGATGGATGTTCTGAGAGCCGACGGCCGCTCGGCATACTGCTCGGTACGTCGCCGAGGTTGAAATCGAACCTTCTACCTGTTGTTATCCAACGAATGGATACCCACTCGATACTACGCGCCTAGAGCGGCAGCCTTGTCGACGATGATGGGATTTGAGCCTATGACCTGTTACAGCTGTCTCGGCGCGCCCTTTCGAATGGTGGGGGTGGGACAAGACCACTTCGACGAGCTTGCAGCAAATTCGCGGCGTATCGAAGGGAGGTATGTTGAGTTTCGCACCCCACCTAAGCTGCCATATAGCGAAGGGGTATGATGGCATAAGAATGTGACGGAAGACATCGCGACCTTCATACCCAAAACGCGACGATACCAAAAAAGTACAACGCTTGGCCATTTCGCCCGAGGATCTGGAGCCCGACCCGTGCCTTAAGAAAAGACGATGGACAAAGGCACGCCCGTATGACAGTAATAGCCCTCTTCCCCAAGATACTCCGGCAAGGCTCGGTGACCAGTTTGTTGCCGAAAACTGAAAGCGGGCGTAAGAGTCTGCTCTCATCATGTCTATTCCAGGCCTTCCAGTATGACGCTGTCGATCTGACATCGAGAAATCCCCATATCTTTCAGATGGTAATCTGGAAGCTCCTTTAATTGAGCGGCGGATTTTTTTTAATCGCATTCCGGGCAAGCCACCGCTGGAACACGTTGCCAACAAGGTTATGAGAAAAAGGCGGCACAGAGCCTTTCGGTTCGCGCCGTTTCGAAACGCCTGAAGATCAGCAAAACCTCTGTGGCGACGTATCTGCTGCGAGCGAAGGAGACCGGACTTTCGGTTCCTGCGGGAGCGGTTGAGGGCCGAGTAGATGTGCCGGCTCATACCCGCTCGGTGAAACTGCTCACGAGCCGCGGCAATTTTCAAGGCACAATCGCGGTCCGACACTATTGCGCCGCGTCGGCTATCCATCCGCTCGCTTGTTCGAAATCAAAGAATTGCTGGATGGCGAGCGCCGAAGCTCCCCGCGACCAAATGTTGTTTTCCCAGTCGACTTCGACCGGCGGCGGCGTCTCGAAGCAATATTCCTGAATCGCGGCGATCATCGGATCGACCAGGGATTTTCCGAAGCGGATGGCCTCGCCGCCCACGATCACGACTTCCGGATCGACGAGATCGATCATGGTCACCAACCGCATGCCGATGTCGTGTCCAGTCTGCCCAAGATAGGCCACGGCACGCGGGTCCCCGGCCAATGCAGCCTCCTGCAGATCGGCAGGGCTTTCACCGACATTGCGAGCGCGAATGTCCTGCCACGCCTTGACCATCGCGGGTTCCGAAAAGCGGTTACCCCAGCTTTGCCGGTTCTCGCGCGGCGCTCCGAGCGCCGCGGAATCGACTGCAAAGCCAACTTCGCCGGCCGCATAGCGCGCGCCGCGATGGATCTGTCCATCGAAGATCAGAGCGGCACCGACACCCGTGCCGATGATCAAAACCAGCGCGGAACTTCGATGGCGGGCATGGCCGAAAAGCTGCTGCGCGATCGCGAATGCATTGGCGTCGTTGTCGATCCACACTGGAACATGAAGGCGTTCCGCCAGAAGCGCGGCGATGGGCACCTGCTTCCACCCGAAACGGTGCGAGATCAGGCAGACGCCGCTTTCGATGTCGACAAGGCCGGGCATGGCCAGACCAACCCCGATCAACTTGGTTTTTCGCTCACTTTCCTCAGGCAGCAGATACTTGACCGCCTCGTCTGCCGCAGCGGCCACCCTTTCCGGCTGAAGATCAGCGAGGAGCACGACGCAGGTGGCAATCGCAGCGGTCGAGAGGTCAGTCAGAACCGCCTCCAGCCTGCCTTCCATCAGTTTGAGCCCGATTGAAAAACGGGCGCCATATTCGATGTGAACCGGTGTAGGCTTGCGACCGCCACTGCTCTGGCTACTTTCTCCTTCCTTCAAGAAACCTTGCTCCATCAAATCGCCCACGACGCCGGTAATCGCCGCATTGCTGAGCCCGGTTCGAGCGGCGATTTCTCCACGGCTCAGCCCGCCATCGCGCCGGAGAAGATTGAGTATCAGTCGCCTGTTCATCGCCCGCGTCGTGCGTTGGTCGCCCTTAAGTGCCATTCTAGATTCCGTCACATTTCTTTTTTCAGTAAGTGAAATATGTCTTGCGCCGGACCGCATCCTGCCTTAGAAGGGTTGCAAGGATCAATCGCTGCTTTTGGAATTTTATGGCGCGTCCGGGAGGAGTTCCGGACATCCTGAGCCGGGCGAGGGCGTCGGCGCATAACAAATAGGTTCACAGCATTTTGCGTTTCGCGGCGCGCGGTCATCCGTGCGCGCGGACGGGCACCTGCGCACTGAAGGTCCAATGCCATGTCTCCTAATGGGATTTCGTCTTCCCCAACTGAACAGTGGATCACGCACGAGATCGCACGAGCGGATGCAGACGGCCCCCCAACGCTGTGGACCGAGGGCGTCGTCCTAAAGAACTTCAAGGGCTTTGGCGGCTGCTTCAACGAGCTTGGATGGCGAGCGCTGGCGTTGCTGGACGAGGATCAGCGGAAAACGGTGATTGCCGAATTGTTTTCAGCGGGTGGCTGCGGTTTCAATTACTGCCGAATGCCGATTGGGGCCAGCGACTACGCCGAAAGCTGGTATAGCCATAACGAAACCGAAGGCGACTTCGCGATGCACGCGTTCTCGATCGCTCGCGACCGCAGGAGTTTGATCCCCTACATCGAGGCGGCGCGCGCTGAGGCCGGCGAGGACTTCTATCTCTTCGCCTCGCCCTGGAGCCCGCCGACATGGATGAAATTCCCACAAGCGCATAACTACGGGACGCTGGTCTGGGAACCGCGCTATCGAAAAGCCTACGCCGACTACTTCGTCCGCTTTGTGGAAGCCTATGCCGAGACGGGCATATTCATCGACGCAGTGCATGTCCAAAACGAGCCGAACTCAGACCAGAAGTTCCCGTCGTGTTTGTGGACCGGCGCACAGATGCGGGACTTTATCCGCGACCACCTGGGCCCGGCCTTTATGGCCGCCGGCCTGGCAACCGAGATCTGGGCCGGTACTATTGAACGCGGCGACTTCAACAGTTGGGCCGGTACCATCTTTTCCGATCCTGAAGCGGCCGCCCATATCAAGGGAGCCGGATTCCAGTGGGCGGGCAAGCACGCAGTCCAGCGTACCCGTCATGCATTCCCGGAACTGCCGATTATCCAAACGGAGAATGAATGTGGCGACGGAACGAACACCTGGCAACAAGCACACTACGTTTTCGATCTGATCCAACATTACCTCTCCAACGGCGCCGAAGCCTATGTCTACTGGAACATGGTGCTTGAGCCTCGAGGTACCAGCACCTGGGGCTGGCAGCAGAACTCGTTGATTACCATCGATCCGGACCGCCGAAAGGCGATCTACAATCCGGAATTCTATGTGATGAAGCACTTCAGTGCCTTCGTTCGCCCAGGTGCCCAAGTGCTGAAGACAGCAGGCCCGCTCGCGAGCAATGCGCTGTCCTTCCAGAACGGTGACGGAAGCCAGGTCCATGTTATTCAGAACCCGTTCGACGCTCCGACGACAATCACGGTCCGGGGCGACCGTGAAGCTGTGTCACTGACCCTCGCTCCACTTTCTATCAGCACTCTAACGCTCTGAGGCGTTGCTGCCTCATTCACTTTGTTCTCTGGAGGAGAAACGATGAAACGGTCCATCAGCATGCGCAAGCTCGGCCTTGCAGCCCTTTTGATTTCGCTTTGCTCGACAGCAGCCTTCGCGGACGCAACCGTGAAGGTTCTAAGGCCTGAGGTGCCGAGCAACGAGAAAGCTTACTATGAAAAGGTGATCACGGAATTCGAGAAAGCCAACCCTGACGTCCACGTGAATTTCGAATACATCGCCAATGAGGCTTACAAGCAAAAGCTGACCACATTGCTGCAATCAGATCAGAAGCCAGATCTGATCTACAGTTGGGCGGGCGGCGTTCTGGGCCAACAGGCAAAAGCCGGCGTGCTGCAAGACATATCCGCATCCCTGACCGGCGACTGGGCCGCCTCGCTATCCAGTTCCGGCACGGCGGCCTTTACTGTCGGCGGCAAAATCTACGGCGTGCCGGTGAATGCCAGCGACGTGGTGTTCTGGAGCAATCTCGATGTCGCGAAGAAGGTCGGCATTGACGTCAACGCCATCAAAACCTGGGACGATTTTCTCGCAGCCGTCAAGAAGGCAAAAGACGCAGGCGTCACCCCCATCATGGTTGGTGGAAAAGACAAGTGGCCGCTGCATTTCTACTACGGCTATCTGATGGTGCGGGAAGCCGGCAGGGATGGCATGGCTGCAGCGATGGACGGCAAAGGCGATGGCTTTGCCGCGGCTCCCTTCATCAAGGCCGGAGAAGATTTCAAGGAACTCATCGCACTCGAGCCGTTCGAGCCGGGTTTCATGGACACAACTTTCGAGCAGGCAAGCGGGCTGTTTGGTGATGGCAAGGCCCTGTTTCATCTCATGGGCGATTGGGACTACGGGGTCTCCAAGCAGAACTCTGTGAGCGGTAAAGGCATTCCCGACAACAAGCTCGCTACGATACGTTTTCCTGCGGTTGTCGGCGGCGCCGGCGAAGCAAGCGATACCTTTGGGGGCATGAACGGTTTTGCGGTGATTGCAGGCGCTCCCCCCGAAGCCGTCGAATTCCTCAAGTTCCTGACCTCCGCAGACAACCAGAAGGTTGCTGGCGCTGAGGGCGTGTTCATCCCCGTCGCCAAGGGGTCGGAGGCGAACATGACCAATCCCTACTTCCGCAAAACAGCCGAAGCCCTTGCCCAATCGAAGTTCCATCAGATTTTCCTCGATCAGGCGCTGGGCTCGGATGTCGGCGCCACGATCAATGATGCCGCCGCAGACCTTGCCCAGGGAGTGGTCACGCCGGAGGAAGCAGCCAAGTCGGTCCAAGACGCCTGGGCGATGCGCTGAACCAATCCCATCGGGCGTCAATTGGCGCCTAGGAGGGCATCTACTTTAGGGAGGATATCATGATGGACGTCGCAATCGCGGGTCCGGCAGTCGAATTGCGCCGCAACACGCTCTTTACAAATAGGGTTGGCGCAATCCTTCTCATGCTGCCGCCGGCGCTCGTTCTCTTTACACTTTTCGTCGCGTCACCGCTGATCGATGCCGCCTACTACAGCCTGTTCAAATGGGACGGCTATGGCGTGCCAACTGACTTTGTCGGATTCGACAATTTCAGACAGGCACTCGGACACGCGGTGTTCTGGCAGGCGCTGCGCAACACCCTCGTGGTGCTCGCCGTGTCAATATTCATCCAATTGCCGATCGCGTTGGGTCTCGCGCTGCTGGTTTATGAGAAGACGCCGGCGAATACGCTCTTTCGGTTGATCTTCTTCCTGCCTTTTATCCTCGCTGAAATTGCCTCGGGGCTGATCTGGAGCTTCGTCTTCGACGGAAATACGGGAATTGCCGCGGCCCTGTTCAGGGCGCTGGGAATGGAGCCGGTGTTCATTCTTGCCGATCGTCACTGGGCATTTGCAGCCATAACACTCGTCGTGGTCTGGAAGTATTTCGGTTTCCACATGATGATTTACGTCGCGGCACTGCAAGGCGTGCCGAAGGAACTGCTTGAGGCGGCACGGCTCGAGGGGGCCGGGCGGTGGCAGGTCGTTCGGTACGTGCAGGTCCCCATGATTGCCTCGGCGATCGGCGTCTCGGCCTTCTTCGCGATTGTCGGCTCTCTGCAACTGTTCGATGTGGTGATCCCACTCACCAATGGCGGCCCGTCCAACAGCAGCCATACCGTTGTGACGTATCTCTACAGCTTTGGTCTTACCCGCACCCGCATTGGCTTCGGCAGCGCAGTGGGCGTCATGCTGTTCGTCGCTGCCGTCGGAATTGCCGTCCTTTATCAACGCCAGAGCAGCAGGGGTAACAGGCTATGAACGCTTCTCGTGTCCTTCCTGGCCTTGGGAAAGCAGCAGTCCTTATGTTCTTCACCGGCTTTGTCCTGGGGCCGCTGACGGTTGCGGTGTTCGGCGGGTTCAAGAGCAATGGCGAACTCCGCAGCAACCCCTTCGGGCTCCCCGCACAATGGAATCTGGAATACTATTCCGGACTCGTCGGCGATCCATCGTTCTGGCGTTATCTTGGAAATTCGCTCTTTATCTCATTGGCGACCGTGCTCCTGACCATTATCGTCGCCGCTTCCGCTGCTTATGTCTTCGCCCAGATCCGCTTCTTCGGCTCGCGCATGATGCAATCCTATCTGCTGGCTGGCCTGGTATTTCCATTCGCCACCGCGATCTTGCCGTTGTTCATCAAGGTTCGCGATTTCGGATTGCTGGACAGCTATTGGGCCGTCATCCTGCCACAGACTGCCTTCGGCGTTTCCCTTTCGATCCTGCTGTTCAAGAGCTTCTTCGAACAGTTGCCGAAGGAATTGTTTGAGGCAGCCTATGTTGAAGGCTGCGGCTACGTCCGCTTCTTCTGGCAGTTTACCCTGCCACTTTCCACGCCGATTCTGGCGACCGTGGGTGTGTTCGTCTTCGTCCAGAGCTGGAACAATTTCCTGCTGCCGCTCGTCGTGCTCAATTCAAGAGAGCTCTTCACTTGGCCGCTGGGGATGATGCAGTTCCGCGGCGAGTTTCTGGCAGAATGGAACCGCATCCTCGCGTTCATTTCTCTGACCATTCTGCCGGCGATCATTTTCTTCGTCGCCGCTCAGAAATACATCGTCGCCGGCCTCACTGGCGGCGCGGTTAAGGGATGACTGTCGCAAGTTTCACCAACATTTCGGGAGGAAAATCATGGCCAATGTCGAGCTGACGCACATCAACAAGACTTTCGGGGCAGTCGAAATCATACCGGACCTGACGTTCTCAATCCCGGACGGCTCGTTCACGGTTCTGGTCGGCCCTTCCGGCTGCGGCAAGTCAACCTTGCTCCGGATGGTCGCCGGCCTGGAACAGCCAACCCGAGGATCGATATCCATCGGGGGTCGAGACGTCACCCATGACGAGCCGTCGAAGCGCGGCATCTCCATGGTGTTCCAATCATACGCGCTGTTTCCGCACATGACGGTGGAACAGAATGTCGATTTCGGCTTGCGGCTCGCCAAGGTGCCGGCCGAGGAGCGGCGGGCACGTGTAGCGGCCGCTGCCGAAGTGCTGCATCTTGGCCCTCTCCTCAAACGCAAACCCGCGGCGCTTTCTGGCGGGCAACGCCAGCGCGTCGCTATCGGCCGCTCGATCGTGCGAAATCCGGACGTTTTCCTGTTTGATGAGCCTCTTTCCAATCTCGACGCAGCACTGCGCACCCAGATGCGTGTCGAGTTGGCCGACCTTCACGGGAGGCTAAAGGCCACGATGGTATACGTCACCCACGACCAGGTTGAGGCTATGACGCTCGCAGATCAGATTGTCGTTATGAACGCGGGGCGCGTGGAGCAGATCGGATCGCCCATGGAACTGTATTCGAAGCCCCAGACGCAGTTTGTCGCCAGCTTCATCGGCTCGCCACGGATGAATCTCATTTCGGGAGAACCCGCGCGTCAGGAAGGGGCCACAACCATTGGTTTCCGTCCAGAACACGTGACGATCGACAACGAGAAGGGCATGTGGGGCGGCAGGCTGCGGATTGCTGAACATCTTGGCAATGAGACAATCGCCTATGTTGAATCCGACATCGGTGAGATCATTGTCCGCCTCGGCGGTCACCAGCAGATGAAACCGGGGGATGCCGTGCGGATGACCCCTGATCGAGATCATCTGCATCGCTTTGACGATGGTGGGGTGAGAATATCTTCGTAACGGTCGCGATCCACTCGACTCGCGAGCGGCTCAGCGAAAGCGATCACGAGCAAGTCAGCGGTCGGCAGCCGTGCAGCAAGGCAGGAGCGCAAATTCAACATGCTGCCGCGTGGGTTCCACCGCATCCGTCACTATGGGCTGCTCTCCAGCTCCGCCCGCAAGGCCAGCCTCGCACTCGCGCGCGAACTGCTGAACGTCGCTCCGCCGCCCGAAGACGACACTCCGGAAGAACCGGCTGACGCCCGCCCGCCTTGTTCTTTCTGCGGTGGACGCATGGTCGTCATCGAGAGGTTCGAACGGTGGTGCCAGCCTCGTGCACCGCCTGCCTCAAGAGCGCCGAACCGGGAGAAGGCCCCATGACCCGGCATGGACCGTTTGTCCACACGACCGCGCCACGATGGCGCCGGTCAACGGGATGTTATATGCACGTTGCCGTGGCGCCGGTCGTCACGCACACCAATCCCGTCGGAATCAACACTACAGGCTCTGCGACCTGGCCCGGAAGCCGCTTCCACGACATGCCCACCGCATCCTATGCGGAAGTCCGCGATAGGCGCTGGCACATCCCAAGGCACAAATCCCCATAGGCAATCGTCTGCGGCCCGCGGGTTCCTGCATGAGAGACTTTCGTACGCCTGACGGCACCCGAAACCCTTCAGCATCTCGGTCGTTCACGGCGGTCCTGTCCGCACCCATAAGCGGACGTCCTAATCACCTAATTCCCTTAAGGTGTTATCCCAGCGGCCCGGTGAGCAAATCCGGATAATGCAAGCGCTAGGAATCGGCAGGTTTGCACGGCTCGCGCTCTCTTAGTCGCAGAACATAAGGTCATGTTGACTTTATGGTCGTTTTGACTATTCTGTATGCAATGCATCGACGACCGCGCCTTCCAAGATAGCAGGATTGACAGGTTCTTGGCGATGAAACGGCCCGGTTGCGGGCGTATAGAAATAGGTCAGATCCACAATGCCAAGCTGTGCCTGTCGACCTCAGCCGGGGAAACTCGGAAGCTCTCACTTGGTGCTTTCGATTTTGGTGACCCTTTGCTTGATCGCAAATGGCTGCGCGACCCGGGCGGGAAACGTGCTCCAACCTGCTGCGGTCACCACGAGCGAGGCCAGGCGGGTTAACCTGCTGGTCGCCACAACACGCAAACCGTCGACGGACCCTGACCAACTTTATTCAGGAGAGCGCGGGACGGCGATCTCGTTGGACAGCGTCACTGTCACCACACCTCAGGATCGAAGCCGAAAGATCAGTCAGGTCCAGCGGCCTTCACACCGTCCTCCTGATTCCTCTCGGGAGTTCGCCATGGCCGAGGTCGACAAAGTCGCAACGGAGAGGCAGGTCTTTGACTGGTTCCGCAAGAACCGAAATGCAAAGCGTCAGGTGCTCATTTTTGTGCACGGCTACAACAACTCCTATGCCGACTCCGTCTTTCGTTTCGCTCAGATCGTTCTCGACACAGGAACCGACGCTGCGCCTATTCTCTTCGCCTGGCCCTCGCGGGCCAGGGTCTTCGACTATCTCTACGACAAGGAGAGCGCGAACTACTCGCGTCGAGCCTTGGAGGATTTGATCCTCCAGGCTTCCATGAGTCCCGATGTCGACGACGTCACCATTCTCGCTCATTCGATGGGGACATGGCTTGCGGTGGAGGCGTTACGCGGCGTTGCCATGCGTAAAAACGGGATCCCAGCTAAGGTCAGGAATGTCGTCTTGGCGTCTCCGGATATCGACATCGACGTGTTTCGCCGTCAATTTGTCGAGATGGGGCCAAATAAGCCGCGGTTCACAATTTTCACGTCGACGCGGGACAAGGCCCTTGAGTTTTCGCGATTGCTATCGGGCGGAATTTCGCGTGTCGGCGGTACCGATCTCACGCCCTATGCGGCGGTTCTTGAAGAGCTCGGAGTTACCGTCATCGACACGAGCGCAATAAGGTCGGGAGATCCACTCGGGCACAATGGGTATGCCGACAGCCCGGAGATTGTTCGGCTGCTGGCGCAGCGCCTGGGCGGTCGATCGGTACCGGCAGGCGAAGCCAAGTTCTCGGATCGCGTAGCGTCACCCACCGTCTACGACCGGCCGTTGCCCCGCAAAACGGCGCCCGCCCGAGTAGATAGCAACGAGGCACGCAAATTGTTGAAGCGCGAGCCTGTCACGTCGATGGGACAGATCGTTGATGGTCAGATCTCGTACTGAGATATCTGTGTAGACGGCGGGCTCACTCCAGACTCAACTCGAGTGTGATCAACGGCGAGCTTGTTGTGGACGTTATGGTCAATATGACCTATTGTGCAATCCGTTATTAAAGACAGGACCAACGATGGCGAAGATCAATCCTATTCGTCGAGCTGAAATTGGGCGTGAAAAGCGCGCGCGAACCCGTGCAGAGCTCGTTACCGCGGCCAACTCGTTGTTCGCCAGACAGGCCGTGGAATCGGTAACAGTCGACGATGTGGTCAGGGAGGCCGCCGTTGCCAAGGGTACGTTCTACGTTCATTTCGATGGCCTAGAGGGTTTGACGGCGGCAGTCGCGGAGGAACTGGTCCAATCTTTCGACGAAATGCTGCAGTCCGACCGACTATCACTCGACGATCCTGCCCTTCGGATTGCGTTCGGGTGCAGCGCATTCATCGACAAGGCCCTCAATGATCCCCGCTGGGCCAGCCTTGTCGCCAGGATGGCGACGGTAGATGCAAAGGGTGGCGAACTCCTCCGAGGCCGAATCTTCGAAGACCTGCAACAGTTCTCGAACAACCTGCCGGACGGCGGGGCATCCGCGCAGCTGAACCTGGAAATCGTCGTTGGGATCATGCTCCAGCTCATGCGCGCGCTTGGCGAGCGCAGGCTGTCGCCGCTTGATCGTGATGCGGCCATAGGCGCCATCCTGCGCGCGATCGGCCTCGATGCCCGGGAGGCAAAGTCCGTCCTCTCGCGCTTGCCTACATCTGCCGACGGCGCAATGCCTGATGGGCCACGGCAAAGGAAGTCTCAGCGCCCAGGTGCGGTGGGCAGCGGGGCCTGACCTTGGACCGCCAACCCTCACGCGGCGGTCTCCGTTATCTGTTCGTTGAGATTGAGTGCTTCGTCGCGGCTCCACATGCGTCCGGCCGTGATGCTTTATCCAACCCTGTTCAGCGCTGACCGAGGCCGAGAGCGCGAAGCGTTGCGTCGAGCGCTTGGCTGGTCGTTTCGGGCCGGGGACCGCGCGCAATAATTCCGCGCGTCACCTCCAGCCATATTCCAATGGCGATGTCGGCTGCCAGCTCAACGTCGCGCACGCTCACTCGACCCTGAGCAATCGCTTCCTCGATGTCCGCCTTGAGGTTCGCGCGAACCCCTATGCCGAACTCAATGGGTGATTGCGAGCTCTGAATAACAAGGCGGGCCCAGTCCATGTCCGCGCTCGCTCTCTCCAGGAATTTCATGAAGGCGAAAGAGAAGCGCTCGATCGGATCCTGCCGCTCGAGCCTCGCAGGTGACAGCAGCTCATCAAAGCTCTGACTGAGCCCGGCCCCCACCGCAGCGGCCAGATCTCCGATGCTCTTGAAATGGCAGTAGAAGGTCCCCTTGGCAACGCCCGCGGCCTCGACCACAGCATCCACCGTAACCGCCTCGTGCGTACGTCCCCCAAGGAGCGTCGCGCCTGCTTCCACGATCTGCGCACGCGTCCGCGCCCGCTTCTCGCGCCCTATCTCTGCCCTGCGCGCCACATCGACCTTTGCCATGCGTCATGTCCTTTTTGCATTGCACCATTACGCAATTCTCATATTGACCACATAGTCGTTTTGACATATAAGTGCAAATTGAAAATTGGAGGTCGCGATGCGGACGGCGAAGGGCCGCGAGGTCACGCTCGGTGATAAGGAAAGCATTTGATGAACGTTCAGTCCCAGAAGGATTTCCGAACGGCGGAACGGCGTCTCCCTTTCGAATGCATTGCGTTGGTGCTGCAAGGCGGCGGGGCACTTGGAGCCTACCAGGCTGGCGTCTACGAAGCCCTTGCGGAAGCCGGCATTAATCCAGATTGGGTTGCCGGCGTCTCCATTGGCGCCATCAACTCGGCGATCATCGCTGGAAACGAGCCGGCCGAACGGGTTGCGAAGCTGCGGGCCTTCTGGCGCGAGATCACTGCCAATCCGCTTCTCGACTGGGCTGCCGCCACAGACGCTCTTGCTCCTAAGGGCAATCTGCCGCGCGCACTCTTCAATCAATTCAGTGCAGCCTGCGCGCTCGTCGCCGGCGCCCCAGGCTTCTTCAGCCTTCGGCAGCCCGCACCCTGGCTGCACACGGATGGCTCGCTCCAAGGTACAAGCTTCTACGACACCAGCCGCCTGAAGAGCACTCTGGAGCGGCTTGTGGACTTCGACCGGATCAACGCGGGCGGCATGCGTTTCAGTGTCGGCGCGGTGAACGTGCGGACAGGAAATCTCGTCTACTTCGACAACGAGACGCATACGATCCGGCCCGAGCACGTGATGGCCAGCGGCTCGCTTCCGCCCGGCTTCCCTGCGGTCGAGATCGAAGGCGAACTCTACTGGGACGGCGGCCTCGTTTCCAACACGCCGCTGCAGTGGGTCGTCGAGCACGGGACGCGGCAAGACACGATTGCCTTCCAGGTCGACCTTTGGAGCGCGCGCGGTGAGATACCCCGCAACCTGGCCGATGTCGCGGCGCGGCAAAAAGACATCCAGTATTCGAGCCGCTCGCGCGCCCATACCGACCAGTTCAAGCAGTACCAGCGCGCCCGACACGCTCTCGCCAGCCTGCTTTCGAAGCTGCCGGCCGACTTGCTTGCCAGCGAAGAGGCAAGAATGCTGGGCGGGATTGCAGACCACAAGGTCTACAAGCTCGTGCACCTCATCTACCGCGCAAAGCAGTATGAAGACCACTCGAAGGACTACGAGTTCTCGCGTTTGTCGATGGAGGAGCATTGGCGGGCAGGTTACTTCGATGCCGTTCGCACATTGCGCCATCCCGAGGCACTGAGTCGGCCGGACAATCTGGACGGGGTCAGCACCTATGACCTTGCCATCGACGGGCTGGAATAGCGGTCAGCCCAAAGACGATTGACGTCCCCTGCCGGTCCCGAAGGCGACCCGGCTTCTCCTGAACGGAAATGAACCGCTCGATCCAGCCCAAAGGAATTTCAAGCTATGCACCAAGACACTCTCCGGGCGAGGGCTTTCGCCATGCCCCTGACCAGCCCGGCCTATCCGGCCGGGCCATATCGCTTCCGAAACCGGGAGTATCTGATCATCACATATCGCACCGATCCGCAGAAGCTGCGCGACCTGGTGCCGGAGCCGCTTCAGGTCATCGAGCCGCTCGTGAAATTCGAGTTCATCCGCATGCCGGACTCGACAGGCTTTGGCGACTACACCGAAAGCGGGCAGGTCATCCCGGTCTCCTTCCGAGGCCGCAAGGGCAGCTACACCCACTGCATGTTTCTCGATGACCATCCGCCGATCGCCGGCGGGCGCGAGCTGTGGGGTTTTCCGAAGAAGCTCGCCAGCCCAACGCTTCGAACGGAGAAGGATACGCTTGTTGGCACGCTCAACTACGGCCCGGTCCCCGTCGCGACCGGCTCCATGGGCTACAAGCACCGAGCCGCCGACCTCGCGAGCGTGAAGGCCTCGCTCGCCCAACCGAACTTCCTCCTCAAGATCATTCCGCATGTCGACGGCACGCCGCGCATCTGCGAGCTCGTCGAATATCACCTTGAGGACATCGATGTGAAAGGCGCCTGGACCGGCCCGGCAGCCCTGAACCTTTGGTCACATGCACTGGCGCCGGTCGCCGAGCTGCCGGTCCTGGAAGTGGTATCGGCGGTTCACATCGTCGCGGATCTCACGCTCGCGCTCGGCAAGGTCGTGCATGACTACCTCGTGCAGGCAGAGCCTTGCCATCGGAAAGGAAGAATCCATGAACTTGCAGACTGAGATCTCATCGAACAAGCGCGCCGATGGAGCCGGCGGACGGCTCCTGGACAACGTGGCGGTGATCACTGGAGCCGCGAGCGGCATCGGCAAGGAGATTGCGCTCAGCTTCGCCCGTGAGGGAGCAAAGGTGGTCATCGCGGATCTCGATCAGACCGCGGCGGAAAAAGCCGCGTTCGAGATCGATCCGATGGGCAAGCGTGCGCTCGGGGTTGGCATGGACGTCAGCAACGAGGAGCAGGTGGAAAGCGGAATGGCGAAGGCGATCGAAGTCTTCGGGCGCCTCGACATCCTGGTCAGCAACGCCGGCGTCCAGATCGTGGCGCCGATCGTGGAGTTCGAATTCGCGAAATGGCGGAAGCTGCTTTCCATCCACCTCGATGGGGCTTTTCTGACGACCCGTGCGGCCTTGCGGCAGATGTACAGCCAGAACAGCGGCTGCATCATCTATATGGGATCCGTGCATTCCAAGGAGGCGTCGCCGCTCAAGGCTCCTTACGTTACCGCCAAGCACGGCCTCGTTGGCCTGGCGAAGGTCGTGGCCAAGGAGGGGGCCGCGCACGGCGTCCGCGCCAACGTGATATGCCCCGGGTTTGTGCTGACGCCGCTCGTCGAGAAGCAGATCCCCGAACAGGCTCGCGAGCTAGGACTCTCCGAGGTGGACGTGGTCACGACCATGATGCTGAAGGAGACGGTCGACGGCGAGTTCACGACCGTCCAGGACGTTGCGGAAGCAGCGCTGTTCCTCGCGGCCTTCCCATCGAACGCGCTGACCGGCCAGTCGATGGTGGTCAGCCATGGATGGTCCATGCAGTAGCGGGGTTCGGAGACGCGCGTCTCATCGCGCGCCTCCGTCCTTACCTAAGATCGATCTCCGCTACTCGTCATACGTTTTTGCATAGCACAATTGTACATTTCTCATATTGACGATATCGTCGTTTTGACATATAAGTTCAATATGAAAGCGAACCCCGGCCGCTAACCGGGGCTCCTTCGTCACCAGTTCCCTGCAACCCCGATCCTTTCGAGCGGAGGATTTCATGCGCCTATCGTACGGCAAATTCCTTTGTGTCTGTCTCGCCGGCCTCTGTCTTGCTGGCTGTTCCGAAGAGGAGAAGGCGGCATCTCCAGCACCGCGGCAGGCGCGGGCCGTGGTGGTGACGCCTCACAAGCTCGCCACGGTGGCGCAGGGCGCCGGTCGCGTCCAGTCGCGTTATGTCAGTGAGGTCGGCTTTGAAGTCGGCGGCCGCCTCATCTCGCGCGATGTCGACATTGGCGCCATCGTCAAGAAAGGTCAGAAGCTCGCCGAGCTCAGTGCCGTCGACTACCACAACAAAGTGACCGCTGCGGAGGCCGACCTCACGGCGGCCAAGGCCACGCTCGTCCAGGTCGTGGCCCAGGAGGATCGTTTCCGCATTCTGCTCGGCAAGGGCTTTACCACCCGTTCCCTGTACGACGAGGCGCTGAAGTCGCTGCAGAGTGCACAAGCTGCCGTCCAGGCGGCCGAAGCCAATCTCCGTATCGCCCAAAACCAGCTCGGCTACACGCAGCTGCTCGCGCCCGACGACGGCATCGTTACGGCAACGGCGGCGGACCCCGGTCAGGTCGTCGTCGCGGGCCAGATGGTCGTCGAGATCTCCCGCAATGACGCACGCGAGGCCGTGTTCGCTGTCGCTGGCTCAGACATCACCGGGGCAAAGCTCGGCATGGCGGTGAACGTTTCGATCCAGGGCCGGCCGGACATCGCAGTCATCGGCGCGATCCGCGAGATTTCGCCCGAGGCCGACAGCACGACCGGCACCTATCAGGTGAAGGTGGCGCTGGCTTCGCCGCCGCCAGACATGCGGCTGGGGGCAGTCGTCGTAGGCCGCGTCGAAAGCGAAGGAGGTGAGGAGGTCACCACACTACCCCCGACCGCATTGCTGCAGTCCGGAGACAAGCCGCAGGTCTGGGTGATTGGCGGTGACGGCAAGGTTCAGCGCCGGAACGTCCAGCTTCTGCAATTCGATACGGACTCCGTTGTCGTCAGCCGCGGGCTTTCGGCAGGAGAGAAGGTCGTGACCGCCGGCGTCAATTCGCTGGCAGACGGTGAGTTGGTCAACGCTGAGACGGAGGTGAAGTGATGACCCGCTTTAATCTTTCAGAATGGGCCGTCCACAACCGGGCCATCGTCGTATTCCTCATGCTCGTCTGCGTCATCGGTGGCATCAGCGCCTATGAGCGGCTCGGCCGGCAGGAGGATCCGGACTTCACCGTGCAAACCATGGTGGTTCAGGCGGTCTGGCCCGGCGCCACCGCCGCCGATATGCTCACGCAGGTGACCGACAAGCTGGAGAAGAAGCTCGAAGAGACTCCCAAGCTGGATTACCTCAAGAGCTACACCAAACCCGGCCAGGCAACGATTTTCGTCTACCTCAAGGAGTCGACGCCAAAGAGCGATCTCGACGCCATCTGGTACCAGGTCCGCAAGAAGGTCAGCGACGTTCAGGCGACGCTTCCCCCCGGCGTGATCGGCCCCTTCTTCAACGACGAGTTTGGCGACGTCTTCGGCGTCATCTACGGGATCACCTACGACGGCTTCACGCCGCGAGAGGCCCGCGACTTCGCCGAGACGGCGCGGACCGAGTTCCTGCGTTCGTCCGATGTTGGCAAGGTCGAGATTTTTGGCGACCAGGACGAGAAGATCTATCTCAGCTTCTCACCCCAGAAGCTCGCCAATCTCAAGCTCAATCTCGACGAAGTGCTGACGGCGATCGCCCGCCAGAACGCCGTTGTGCCCTCCGGCGTCATCAACACGCCGCACGAGAACATGCTTGTCGACGTCACGGGTTCGCTCCTGACACCCGAGAATGTTGCGAACCTCAACCTCTGGATCGATGGGCGCTTCTACAAACTCACTGACATCGCCAACGTTCAACGCGGCTACAGCGACCCGCCCACGAAGATGTTCCGCGTCAACGGCAAGCCGGCTATCGGCATTGGCATCAACATGCGCGAGGGCGGCAACAACCTCGAATTCGGCGAAGGCCTGCACGAAGCGGCCAAACGCCTGACGCAACGCGTTCCCGTCGGCATTAATCTCAATCTGGTTTCGGACCAGCCCGAGGTCGTGCGCGAGGCCATCGGCGAATTCACCAAGGCGCTGGTCGAGGCGATTGTCATTGTGCTCGCCGTCAGCTTCCTCAGCCTCGGACTCAGGGCAGGGCTCGTGGTTGCCCTGTCAATACCGCTGGTACTCGCGATCGTCTTTATAGCCATGGAAGCGATGGGCATTAGCTTGCAGCGCATCTCGCTCGGCGCTCTCATCATCGCGCTCGGCCTGCTGGTGGATGATGCGATGATCACTATCGAGATGATGATCTCGAAGATCGAGCAAGGCATGGAAAAAATCAAGGCGGCTACCTTCGCCTACACTTCTACCGCCTTCCCGATGCTATCGGGAACTCTGATCACGATCCTCGGCTTCCTGCCGATCGGCTTTGCCGACAACAACACCGGGCAGTATACGTTTTCGCTGTTTGCCGTCATTGGAGTTGCGCTGGTTGCGTCCTGGTTCGTGGCCGTAATCTTCGCGCCGGTAATCGGGCTTTCCTTGCTGCCTTCCCGCATGAAGGCGCACGCCCTTGGGCCTGGCCGCTTCATGCGCGCTTTCATCGGCTTGCTCGGTTTCAGCATGCGGCACCGCTGGCTCACCATCGCCGCCTCGCTTGCCGCCTTCGGTGCCTCGCTCTACGGCATGGGTTTTGTGCAGCAGCAGTTCTTCCCGGCGTCGAACCGGCCCGAGCTTGTCGTAACGATGACGCTGCCGAAGAATGCCTCGATCGCCGCGACCGAGACGGAGACGAAACGGCTGGAAGAGTGGCTTGCCAGCGACCCGGACATCTCCGGCTATTCTTCTTACGTGGGCGGCGGCGCCATCCGCTTCTATCTGCCGCTCGACGTCCAGCTCGACAACGACTTCATGGCGGAGACCGTGGTTGTCGCGAAGGACCTTAAGGCGCGCGACAGGGTTCTGGTGAGGCTCGAGACGCTGTTTGCCGACAGATTCCCGGACGTGAAGGCCCGCATCTCGCGCCTGGAGCTCGGGCCGCCCGTCGGCTGGCCGGTGCAATACCGAGTGAGTGCGCCGACGGCCGAGGAGGCGAGGAAGCACGCGGAGGGACTCGCAAATGTGCTGCGGTCATCCGGGCTGGTGCGAAACGTCAACTACGACTGGGCGGAGAAGAGCAAGGAGCTGCGCATCGTGGTCAATCAGGACCGCGTGCGTCAGGCTGGCCTGAGCTCGCAACAGGTCGCGCAGGCACTCGACCGCGTGATCAGCGGCTCGACGGTCACTCAGCTTCGCGACTCAATCTATCTGGTCGATGTCGTTGCGCGGGCCGAGAGCAGCGAGCGCTCAAGCGTTGAGGCCTTGCGCAATCTTCAGATCCCCACCGCGACAGGCGTCTCAGTGCCCCTGCGCGAGCTTGCCGATTTCCAGTATGATCTCGATGAGGGTTATATCTGGCGTCGCGGCCGCCTGCCCACCATCACAGTTCAGGCGGAACCGCTGCCGGGGCTGCAGCCCGCCTCCGTCCACGAGCAACTGGCAGGCGCGATTGAGGCGCTGCACAAGTCGATGCCGGAGGACACTTTGATTGAGACCGGTGGTACGGTCGAGAAGAGCGGCCAGAGCAACGCCGCGCTACTGGCCCAGTTTCCGCTGATGATCACGCTGATGCTCACCGTACTCATCGTGCAGCTAGGCAGCTTCCGCCGGATGGCGATGGTGATCAGCGTGGCGCCGCTAGGCCTCATCGGGGTCGCGATCGCGCTGCTGACCACGAGCACGCCGATGGGCTTCATCGCCATCCTCGGGATCATCGCACTTGCAGGCATGATCATCCGCAATTCCGTGATCCTCGTCGATCAAATCGAGCATGAGCGGGCGCGCGGCATCGATCCGTGGCAGGCGGTGATCGACGCGACCACGCACAGGTTCCGGCCGATCATGCTGACCGCGGCTGCAGCCATCCTTGGCATGATACCCATCATGCACGACGTGTTCTGGGGGCCGATGGCCTACGCCATTGTCGGCGGGCTCGCCGTGGCCACGGTGCTTACCCTCGTCTTCCTCCCGGCTCTCTATGTCGCGGTCAATCGTATCCGGGAGAAGGACGAGCCGACTGCATCGGCCGAGCCGGATGCGATTGCTGCGCCCATGCTCGCACCTCAGCACTGAGAAGGGGATCGTCATGCCCGAAACGTCGTCCGCTCTCCTTCACCGCTACTTCGGATCGGATGCCACGATGTACGCTGGATCAGGTGAGACCGCCCGCGAGTATGCCGACAAGATGCTGCTCTCAGCGCTGCAGGAAGCGCAATCGGCGGCACGCTCGTACGACACGCGGGCCCAGATCGTCGGCGTGGGCTACATCCTTGCCCTCAACCTAGTGCTGCGGTTCGGCGATCTCTTGCCGATCCATGCGCCAATCGGCCCGCTGTTTTATGCGGTCGTTTGGGGGATCGTGATCATGCCGATCATGCAGTTCGGCCACGTTCTTTATCCAAGCCGCATGCGCGCGGAAAAGGAATTCAATGGCAAGGTGTCCGGAGCTTCCGCCGTCGCGCCGGTCTACTATGTCGAACCCGGCTCCTTCTCCGATGTCCGTGCCCTTGTCCGCCAGGCGTTGAAGTCCGATTGGACGTCGGTGCTGGCCACCGAATTGCTGAAGACCTCGCGTGTCCGGATCATCAAGCAGGCGCGCTTCCACCGCGGTCTGTTGATGACCGTTTTGTCCTTCATCGTGCTGGGTGGCGAGCAGTTTCTTAGAAGTTTTTCGCTGGCCTGGTGAGCAACATGACAAATTTGAACGAGACCACGAGCTATGAGGCCGGGAAGCGGAGCAGCCGGCCTCACCTCCTTTTCCGCTACCGCAAGGGAGAGCTTCGGCTCGGCAGGGATCAACTCCTCCGCCAGGCCGGCGCTCGACCGGAAAGTTCAAGAAGAGTCGCATGACTATGGACCCAGCAACCATCACCGCGGTCTCCGCACTGGCAGGTTCCGCCATTGGCGCCTTGTCATCCGTCGCCACAAGCTGGCTCACCCAGCATCGTCAGAATCGTATGCAGCGGCTCGAGCAGGAGGCGTCGCGTCGCGAGCGGCTGTTCGGCGAGTTCATCGACCAAGCATCGAGGGCCTATGCTGACGGAGTGGTCCAGGAACGCCTGGATGACCCGTCCAAGCTGGTCCCGATGTACACCGCCATTAGCAAGCTTCGCCTTTTTGCGATGCCAGGCACCATCGGGGCTGCCGAGGCAGTGCTTGAACACGTCGTCACGACATATGAGACGACTTCGTCCGCCTTGGCGGCCCGGAACTCGCGCGTGGCCGCCCATGACATTCTGCGCGTGTTTGCAGAGGCCTGCCGCGCGGAGCTGACGTCCGTGCGCTAACTCCTGGAAGACTTGTAAGCTGAACAAGTTCATCAGCGCCGCGTGTTGGCCATCTCAACGGCATTGAGTGACCTCCACCCTAGGTTGCCCTAGGCCCTTACTTAATGAGATTTGCAACAATGGCAGTCAGTTGTGACATCGCGGGACTAAGTTTACCAATGCACTGCGGGTATCGTTGCGGTCGTGTTGGCTGGTGATGACATGACATCAAAACATAAGCCTAGTTGGGGCTTGAAGCTTGCCAAGCCCCGATCGAATGAAAGTCCCCTTCGGGTCAGATCAGGTCCATGCTCCTAAGGAGGCTGAATGTCCGCTTCAAATCCGAGCCTCGAAGCTGCCAATCCGCTTCCGGTCCCAAAATCCGCCGGTCAGCAATGCGCCCTATTTCGGTCGTCCAAGTTGCGTTGGCCTACTTTCAAAAGCTGACGTCGCCTGAGCGACCCACTCACCAGACCACGGAGCTTTCTTGCTCGACCTGCAATCGGCCCCGAAATTGGTAGTGCGTCAGTTTGAAAACAAGGGCCATGCAGGTCATACAACCTAAGACCGCTTGAACGTGACGAGGAGTTGCGTCATGGTCCGACGTTGCCCTGTGACGTGAGAGCCCGATGAAGCGTGTGGAAAAGGCGCGGCCTTTCGTGGCTCCTGAAATCCACATCGGCACGGTCGCGGACGATGCAGGCGCGATTGGCATTCTCTCGATCCATACGGCTGAGGGTCTGGTCGATATCGCGCTGGACCTTCAATCCGCCGACGCCATCGTGGATGCCATCAACACAATACGGTCAAGGTTGGACTCGGACGGCGGCGGAATCTAACTGCGGCTATTCCGCGGCGTCTTTAGTCCGCTCGGCTAAGGCAAAAGCGTGTAGGTTCTTTGTCTTGCCGTGGTCGCCCTCGGCATTCGCGATGATTGAATAGAACGCTGCCCGAGCGATGTCCTTTTTGGAGGCTTTCGGGTGTTCGTCCTTAACTGCTTTAAGCAACTGCTTGGGGCTCATGTCCGGCGTCACGACGCGCATCAACGTGTCGGCAATCGCCTGCATTCTGTCCGCTTCCATGCCTAGTACTCCCAACTAAGTCCACCGGACGGGAACATAGCAGGCCTATTTGGACGCTGCCACCAACTTGCGGGCAACGCTATCCGGTCAAGGCTGAACAAGGAGATGTAAGATTCTCGCGGGATAACGCACGTTATCCACTTTGGCGGACTCCACCGCTGTTGCCATTTCCAGTAACTTGAGAGGTGACCAGATCGGATGACTGAATCGGTCGAGACTACTGAGGCCAGCAATGGGTCTGGGAAACCCACACTGGCCCCAGAATCAAAATGACCTGCAATCGATAGCACTCGCACGCAGGTCACTCGGAGAAAGGGGACGTTGGACGCCCTCCTTGCGAGGGCCGCTCTGCATCATTCAAACCTATCCAGCCCCTTCGCGCGCGCCGGCATGGCCCATACACCACGTTTGGAGGGTGCGAGGCCGCAACGTATCAGGGTCTCCGCAAGACCGACCGCGGCGCCGACTCCGTCCACCACGGGAATATCGTGCTTGCGCTGGAGCGCGGATGCGAACTCGGCCATACCGGCGCAACCCAGCGCAATCCCCTCCGCCCCCAGCCTGATGCCTTCGCGTATGAGCTCCGAAATTCGTTCGGAGGCACCACTCCCGGGTTTCTCCAAGTCAAGGACCGGGATGTCTGAAGCAAACACGCGGCGGCAGCGATGGGAGAACCCGTAACGGCGAATGTTGTCTTCAATCAGCGGCGCGGAACGCGACAATGTGGTCACGACACAGAAGCTGTGAGCGACAAGGCTGACGGCATAGAGCGAGGCCTCACCGATACCGATGACTGGCTTGGTGGCGATTGCCCTTGCCGCGTCAAGACCCGTATCGTCGAAGCAGGCAATGATATGGGCGTCGACATTGTTCCTTTCCGCCGCAACCACCTGCTTAAGCAGGCCCGGTACGGAGAGGGCACCATCAAACGGCCCTTCGATCGCTTCTGGTCCGGCGGTGGGCTGCATGCCCATTATCTCGGTTCCTGGGCCAGCCACCGCCATGGCGGCGGCGACGATCCCTCTGGTCATCGATGCGGTGGTGTTGGGATTGATGATGGCAATTCGCATGCGGAGCATCCTGGCTTGGTTCGCTCAATCACAAGGACGCCAGCGCATTTGACATGCGCTCCAGGCCTTGGCGCAACAGAGGACGCGGGCAGCCGACATTCAGGCGGATGAAGCCATCGCCGCCAGGCCCATAGACGCGGCCGTCGTACAGATTGACCCCGGCCTGATCGACAAAGAACTTCTGAATTCCACCCACTCTGCGATCGAGCGCGCACGCGTCCAACCACACCAGGAACGATGCGTCGGGCCGCATGGGCGTAATGCCTGGAAGGTGTTCGCCGGCGAACTCGCAAACCAGATCAATGTTGCTGGCGACGTAGCGTGTGAGTTGGTCGAGCCATGGCGCGCCGGTGCTGTAGGCAACCTCCAATGCCAGGCGGCCGAAAAAATTCGCATTCACCATGAATGATGCCTGCATTGCGGCAAGCAGCGCTTCGCGGCGCTTTCTGTTGGCGACTGAGATGGTTGCCGAAGGAACCCCGGCAAGGTTGAAAGTCTTCGTCGGAGCGGTGCAGATGAACGACTTGTCCGCGGCATCGTCCGAGATGGACGAGAAGACGATGTGGGGTCGATCCGACAACCTTATGTCGCAGTGAATGTCGTCCGATATGACCAAAATCCCATGGCGCTCACAAATGTCGTTCAGCGCCGCCAATTCTTCGCGTGTCCAGGCGATGCCGGCAGGGTTGTGAGGATTGCAGAGCAGGAACACCTTGGCGCCGCCGGCCGCCAGCTTCTCGAAGTCTTCCAGATCGAGCTCATATCTGTTGTTTCGCAGCCTCAGCCGGTTCGTAAGCAGAACTCGCCCATTTCCCTGAACAACCTCGAAATAGGGCGAGTACACGGGCGACTGCACAATGACCCCGTCACCGGGCTTCGTGAAGGTTCGTAGTATCGCAGCGACTGACGGCATGATCGCCGGCGCGGGAAGCAGGGTCTCCAGCACCGGAGACCAATTGTGCCGCCCCGTGAACCACGATTGCACGATCTCGTAGTGGCGTGGATCGCGACGGGTGTAGCCGTAAATGCCATGGTCCGCCGCTTCGCGCAGCCGCGCGATGACAGTTTCCGGGGCACGAAAATCCATATCCGCCGTCCACAGAGACAGCAGGTCCTGGCCCTCGATCTGCGGAGAGAACTCGTCCCACTGGTTGGCCCATTTGACGGATCCGAATTGCTGGCGGTCGTGGATTTGGTCGAAATCTATTCCCGCGATATTCCGTTGCCCAAGCGCTGATGCGGGCGTGTCTGCACAAGCCATTTGACAGTCACCTAAAAAATCTGTTGCCACGGTTACGGCCGCTTTGCCTGCGCGGACGTCTCTATTTGAGGATTTGCGCCAGAAACTGCCGTGCCCGTTCCGACCAGGGGTTGGTGAAGAACTGATGGGGCGTGTTGGCCTCGACGATCTCCCCACGGTCCATGAACACCACGCGGTCGGCCACCTCTCGCGCGAAACCCATTTCATGCGTCACGCACAGCATCGTCATGCCTTCGCCGGCGAGTGACACCATCGTGTCAAGTACCTCCTTGACCATCTCCGGATCGAGGGCAGAGGTCGGCTCGTCGAAAAGCATGATCTTGGGGTTCATGCAGAGAGCCCGAGCAATCGCAGCGCGTTGCTGCTGGCCACCCGACAACTGCCCGGGGTAGCTGTCGGCCTTCTCCGCGATCCTGACGCGCTCCAGATAATGACGCGCCAATTCCTCAGCCGCCGCCTGCGGCATCTTCCTCACCCACACCGGCGCCAGCGCGCAGTTCTCAAGCACCGTGAGGTGAGGAAACAGGTTGAAGTGTTGAAACACCATCCCGACATTGCTGCGGACTTCGTCGATCTTGCGCAGATCCTCGGTCAGCGCCTTGCCGTTGACGATGACCTCGCCCGACTGATGCTGCTCCAGATGGTTGATGCAGCGGATCATCGTCGATTTGCCCGACCCGGAGGGGCCACAGACTACAATGCGTTGACCGCGTGGCACCGGGAGGTTGATGTTCTTGAGCGCATGAAACGAGCCGAACCATTTGTTGACGTCACGCAGCTCAACGGCCATCGCCTGATTGTAGGGCGTTCCCTTCGTCGCTGCGTTCATTGCTTGGGACATCATCGTCGCTTCCTAGGATTCGTGGCCGCGCGCCAGTTGGCGCTCCATCGATTGCGAGTAGCGGGACATGCCGAAGCAAAAGCCCCAGTAGACCAGCCCCGCAAAGAGGTAGCCGGTCGAGGAGATCGTCGGACCTGCCCAGCTCGGATCGACCCGCGCCGTTTCGACGGCCCTCAGGAAGTCTGCGATGCCGACGATGGCGACCAGCGTCGTGTCCTTGAACAGGCCGATGAAGGTGGAGACGATGCTCGGTATGACGATCGTCAACGCCTGAGGGAGGACGATCAGGCGCATCATGCTGAAGTAGCCGATCCCGAGCGCATTCGCCGCTTCGTATTGGCCCTTCGGGATCGCCTGAAGGCCGGCCCTCACAATTTCGGCCATATAGGCGGACGAGAACAACGCTATCGCAATGAGCGGGCGGAGAAGTCGATCTGGCGTCAGATAGTCCGGCACGAACAGCGGCATCATAAAGTTCGCCATGAACAGCACCGTGATAAACGGCACTCCCCGGACGACTTCGATGAATGTGACGCAAACCGCCTTGATGAAAGGCAGCTCCGACCTGCGTCCGAGTGCCAGGATGACCCCGATCGGAAGCGAGAAAACAATGCCCACAATCGACATCAGCAGCGTGATCAAGAGTCCGCCCCAGAGCGTCGTATCGATGACAGGCAAATGGAGCCAAGCGACGCCGCGCACCAGAATGAAAGCGGCAACGGGGTAGACGAGGAAGAACAGCAACGCCGCCACTTTGCGCCGCGGCGCCTTCGTCCACAGCAGCCAAACGATCAGGATGGCACCGAGAGCCTCTGCGAGGTCCACGCGCCACCGTTCGGAAACCGGGTATGCGCCGTATCTCAGATAATCGAACTTCTCGGCAATGAAGGGCCAGCAAGCTCCTTCGCCGTTCGTACGGCACGCATCTCGGCCGCCACTCCAGACCGCATTGAAGATCGCAAAACTCAGAAAATGCTGCAGCAGCCACACGGCAAGGAGGACAAAGCATATCGTCAACGCGCCTGAAGAAGGCGTCGAAAACAGATTCTTTTTCATCCAGGTCACCGGACCCGGCCGAATGTCTGCGGGAGGCGCCATCGCCGGTATGAGCGCGCCGCTCACAAATGGCGAATGCATAGACTGATCGCTCATGCATCACCTCTCGACGATCGCAAAATGTCGGTTCCACGCGTTCATGGCAAACGAGGTGGCAAGGGAGATAACGAGATAGACGGACAGGGTAATCGCCATGACCTGGACGGCCGCTCCGGTCTGGTTGAGCACCGTTCCTGCAAAGATTTGAACGAGGTCGGGATAACCGATGAACACCGCAAGCGACGAGTTCTTGATGAGATTGAGATACTGGCTTGTCAAAGGCGGTATGATGATGCGCAGCGCCTGCGGAACGACGACCAGGCGAAGTGTCTTGCCCGGCGCCAGTCCGAGCGCATACGCAGCCTCGGTCTGGCCCTTTGGCACCGCTTGGATTCCACTTCGGACAATCTCGGCGATGTAGGATCCGGTATAGACCGACAGACCGATCAGGAGAGCGGCAAACTCTGGATAGAGCTGATGTCCGCCTTGAAAATTGAAGCCCCGCAGCTGCGGCGCGACGAACGAGACCGGCTCGCCAGCCGCCAGGAACACGATCAGCGGAAACCCTGTCAAGATCGCTAGGCTGACCAGAAATGCCGGCATCTGCTTGCCTGTTCGTCTCTGGACGCTCTTGGCGCGAACCCAGAATGCAACACAGCAGAAAATCGCCGCCACGAATGCCAGGCCCACCAGCCCCGCTCTCGGATGTAACTGGATCTCCGGAATGATTAGGCCGCGATTGTTAAGGTAAATGCCGCCGGGGATCGCGATCGACGCCTTCGGGGCGGGCAACGGCTTAAGAACGGCGTTGTACCAGAACAGCAACTGCAGCAACAACGGGACGTTGCGCACAAGCTCGACATACGAGGTCGCCACCTTCGAAACGATCCAGTTCGGCGACAGGCGGGCAACACCGATAACGAAGCCAAGCAAGGTCGCCAGCAAGATTGCGAGGACGCTGACGTAGAGGGTGTTGACCACTCCCACCCAGAAAGCCTGACCGTAGGTGGACAGTGCATCGTACGGTATCAGGGTTTGATTGATGTCGAAGCCGGCAGACTCATTCCAAAAATCGAAGGAGAGCGGCATCCCCCGCACCCGCATATTCGATGCGGTCTGCATGCCGATGCCCAGGACCAAGGCCAACAGGCAGCCAGCGAGCAAGAGCTGGTAGAAGACGCCGCGCACTTTTGTATCGTGCAGCGATAGTCTCCTAAGCGACCGCGCGGGATGCGACAAATCGGACATGGCCTGTTCCTCTTGGGATCTGTGCAACGGCGCTGGCGGTGACACGCTAGCGCCTTGCAACCATGCTTTGTCTAGCGAATCGGCGGAGCGTATTGAACGCCGCCTTTGTTCCAGAGCGCGTTCATGCCGCGCTCCATTTTAAGCGGCGAATCCTTGCCGACATTGCGATCAAACACTTCGCCGTAGTTGCCCACCTGCTTGATCACCTGGACTGGCCAGTCGTCGCCGAGCCCGATGTCCTTGCCTATGGAGCCTTCCACTCCGAGCAGACGGCGGATGCTGGGGTTGTCCGACGCCTTCATTGCATCGACGTTCTTGGAGGTGACCCCATATTCTTCCGCGGCCACCATCACGTACAGCGTCCACTTTGCCACATTGAACCATTGGTCGTCACCCTGCCGCACCGCCGGGCCTAGCGGCTCCTTGGAGATCAACTCGGGTAGAACGACGCTGTCGTCCGGCTTGGCCATGCGAAGCCGCGACGCGTTCAGGGTGGAGGTGTCTGCGGACAAGACGTCGCAACGTCCCTCCTCGTAGGCCTTCACGACAGCTTCCTCGTCAGCGAAACCAACCGTGGTGTACTTGATCGATTGCGAACGAAAATAGTCGGCAAGGTTCAACTCGGTTGTGGTGCCCTGGGTGACGCAAATCGATGCACCCTCAAGCCCCTTGGCTGAGGTAACGTTGTCCGCCTTGCGCACCATAAATCCCTGGCCATCATAGAAGTACGTGCCTGCAAACAATATTCCGAGCGACGTATCGCGAGAGGACGTCCATGTTGCGTTGTGGGCGAGAATATCGACCTCTCCCGACTGCAAGGCGGTGAAGCGATCTTTTGGCGTCAACGGGATGAACTTGACCTTTTGCGCATCCCCGAGCACGGCGGCAGCCACGGCGCGACAGTAGTCGACCACAAATCCGGTCCATTTGCCTTCATTGTCGGGAAGGCTGAAGCCAGCTGTGGCCGAATTTGTGCCACACGTTAGCATTCCATTTTTCTTGACATTGTCGAGCGTTGCGGACCACGCCGAGGAGGCGGTGCACGCGATAGCTACGGCAATCAAACCCTTAACCGTTGATCTCATTTCGGCATTCCCCTGTTTTTGTTAAAGGGACTGTGCTCTCCAGGCCAAGTATTCGTCAAATTGATTGTTCTCATGATGAAAATGAGCACCGCTCATAATTTGCGAAGCACCTGCTCACGGGTGAAAAGGCGCTTGAGTGGTGAAACAGACGACAGCGCGCGACCTATTTTACGGCCGACCCCGGTGCTCCGACGGTCACCCCTTGGTGTCTCTTCGTCCGCGACTCGTTGTAGATGCCCACGATGATTTCCCGGAGCCATTTGGTACCCGGGTCATTCGCCATCTGGCGGTGAACAATGAGCCAGGCATTCACATTTGATATAGGAAGGGGCGGCGGGACCAACGTCACCTCACTCCTCTCGTCCAGCATTTGCAGGATGGCATCACCGCAATGGGTAATCAGTTCAGTGCCACGAAGCGCCCAGGGCAGCACCAGATAGTTCGAGATGGTCGCAACGACATTGCGCCGTAGACCCATCTGTTTGAGGGCGGCGTCCGCGAGGCCTTCTGCCAGACCATCTGCGGAAATCTGCAGGTGAGAACTGGCCAAATACGTTTCCAGTGTCATTGCGTCCCTGGCGACCTTGCTTCCACTCCACACCGCGCAAAACAATCGATCCTGGCCAAGCTCCACCTTCAAGAGACCTGGGTCGTCGCGTATTGCCGCTCCCGTCAGCGCACAGTCGACTTGTCTCAGATAGACCGATGAACCGATTTCGGGTCCGTTTGCGGGAATGACGTTCAGCGTGGCGCCAGGAGCTTGCCTAGAAAATTCTCGAATAAGGCCTGGGATGAAAACCATGGCATGATAATCTGTAAGTCCAACGCGAAAGTTACGTCGCGTCGTTGCTGGATTGAAGATCTGATGCCGGTCGATCGATGCGCGGATCGTTGCAAGCGCGGCAGAAATATCTGACAGCAGCTCAACTGCCCGAGGAGTTGGCCGCATCTCGCCCCCATCTCTGGTGAACAATTCATCCTGCAATAGATACCGAAGCTTCGATAGGGAGTGGCTTACAGCTGATTGTGTTCTGCCTAATTCGGTAGCCGCGCGCGTCACGCTCCTTTCACGCATCATCACGTCAAAGACTCGCAATAGATTGAGGTCGATATCGTTATAGTTCATGGAACTACCCTCATCTTCCACCTAGAGACCGACGCGCTAGGCGGCACTACCACGTTGGATTGCGACGGTGACAGATGGCGCACGAAGAGTGAAGATAGAGGTCCCGCGCTACGCCTTTGACTCTGGCGGTTGAACAGGTGACGGCCAAGGCGGCGGCGCGCGATTTCGCCCCGCTGCGGATATTGCGAAGCTCGGCTTCAAACATATCGAGAGCTTCATCGAGGAGTCCGACGGCGAGCGCTGCGAGCGTTTTGCGCTCGATAGAGACATCGGATAGGCACTGCTGGCGAGCAAAGATGCAAGACTGCGAGGTTTTGAGCTCCGCCAATAGTTTGTGCTGCTTGGGTCCGTTAACGAGGGTCGCCAGCGGAACGTCCGCTTGCTGATGACCTCATCCTAGAAGCTGACCGTTTGCTCGCGGCCCCAAAACCGCAACCGACGGTAGGTGCAAGGCCGGGAAAATCTCCCTACCGCATTCGACGACTGAGTTTGCCCATTCAACTCTTGTTCCCTTTCAGTATGTGCTAATATTGCAACCGTGCGCGGCCGCTTACAAGGTACGGCGTTCGCAGCTTGGGAACTCCAACCTATGGTGAGCACATGATCCGCAAGGCGCTTCTTTGGTCGGCTGCATCGTTGCTCGCCGGGGCCATGACCCCGTCCGCGCACGCTACCGACAAGGTCGTCAATCTTTACGACTGGTCGGACTACTTGGATCCCTCGGTCATCGACGACTTCACCAAGGACACCGGTATAAAGGTCGTATACGACGTCTTTGACTCCAACGAGATCCTCGAGACCAAGCTACTGACTGGCGGCTCCGGCTACGACGTCGTCGTGCCAAGCGCCAGTTTCCTGGCCCGCCAGGTCAAAGCCGGCGTTTTCCAGAAGCTGGACAGGTCGAAGTTGCCCAACATCGCCAACATGTGGGACGTCATCGAGCAGCGCACCGCCAAGTACGACCCAGGCAACCAGTACTCGGTGAACTACATGTGGGGGACGGTGGGCTTGGGATACAACACCGCGAAGATCAAAGCTGCGCTCGGTGTCGACAGGCTCGACAGTTGGGACTTCTTCTTCGATCCCGAGAAGCTGAAGAAGCTCGCTGATTGCGGGGTCTATGTGGTCGACTCGCCCACCGAAATCCTGCCCATCACGATGAATTATCTTGGCCTGAACCCCGAGAGCACCTCGCCGGAAGACTTCGGCAAGGCCGAAGAGGCATTGATGCGTATCCGTCCCCACGTCCGCAAAATCGAGTCATCCGAGTACATCAACGCTTTGGCGGGCGGCGACATCTGCCTGGCGATCGGCTGGTCGGGCGACGTCCTGAAGGCGCGCGACCGTGCCGCTCAAGCCGGTAACGGCGTCACAATCGCCTACTCGATCCCTCGGGAAGGCACTGTGATGTGGTTCGATCAGCTAGCAATCCCAGCAGATGCACCGCATGTGGACGAAGCGGATGCCTTCATCAACTACCTGATGAAGCCTGAAGTCGCCGCCAAGAACACAAATTATGTATTCTTTGCTAATGGCAACAAGGCGTCGGACCAATTTGTTGAAAAGAGCATTCTCGGCGACAAGTCGATCTATCCTGACGATGCCACGCTAAAGAAGCTTTTCGCCATCTTTCCGTACGACCCGAAGACGCAGCGCGTGGCGACGCGCACCTGGACCAAAATCGTCACGGGTCAGTAATTGACGACGGTTGCGCTTCCGACGAACCGCCTGATTATTCGTCGGTCATCCGTCAATCCGCAATGCCTGCTTTCCGCAGGCCATCTAGCCACTGCTCCACGTCCTCCTGACGGCGATATGGAGAGCCGCGCTTATAGTCGCCTAGAGTGAAACCAGGCTTGCGCTCGATGCACCTGCCCCAAGCCAATCTTGCCTCTTCCGCGCGTCCGAGCTGTCCCAAACACGCAGCCAGATTGGCGAACCCGCGATCATAATTGTTGTTGTCCCAACGACGGAACGAATCCAGCGAAGCCTCATATTCACCGAGCAGATAGTAAGTGAATGCGAGCAGCTCGTGGACGTCGCGGTGTTCGAGTGGACTCAGTCGTCTCAGCCGCTCGCCGATTTCACGGGCCTCAGCGAGTTGACTACTCCAAAGGCAGATATAGCCGACCCAAACGAGAACATTAGGGGTGGTCGGACCGAGGGCGAGCGCGCGTTTCCAATGGGTCTCGGCGACCTCGAAGTTCCTTTTCCATGCATGCAGAGCAGCGACGACCGCCTCCGCGATTCCGCTGGCGTCGCCGAGTTCGATGGCCCGCAGGGCTGACTGCATAGCCAACACCTTCATATCTCCGTCCGCTCTGAAAACGGAGAGGGTCGCGTAGGCGTCCGCGAGCCATGCATGCGCCCGCGCCGAATCAGGCTCCCAGCCAAGAGCCAGCTTTAAGAACTCGACACCAGCGACGGTATCCTTTTCGGTGAATCGGTGCATAGCATCGATGCCGCGCAAGAGCGCGTCATATGCGCTCAGGTTCGTTTGCGTTTGCCTGGTCCGAACGATTTCAGCAGCGCCTACCTTGCCGACCAGTGCCCAGGCGATCCTCTCTGTCACCTCGTCTTGAACGGCGAAAAGGTCATCAAGGTCTCGATCGTAGCGCTCGGCCCAGACGTGATTGCCAGTGGCCGCTTCTATCAACTGCGCGGTGATCCTGACGCGTGCAGCCGCCTTTCGAACGCTTCCCTCGACGACGTACCGTACACCGAGCTTCCTTCCGACCTCGGTGATGTTTACGGATTGACCCTTGAAAGCGAACGAGGAATTGCGCGCGATCACGAACAGACTCTGACTGCGACTGAGCTCGGTGATGAGGTCCTCCGCTATTCCATCCGAGAAATAATCCTGCTCGGGGTCCGCCGACATGTTTGTGAAAGGAAGCACCGCCACCGATGGCTTGAACGGGAGCGGCAAATCCTCTGCTGAAGCAATTAACGCCGAAGGTGGATCATCCCGCTCTTCTGTTTGAACCCGGTAGGCACGCACAGGCCCAGCAATGTTCTTCATCGTATGCTCGCCCAGGTCGACGAGCGTATAGGGAATCTTTCCCTTCACTTGATCATAGACGCTGCGTCCAATGACGACACCCCCGGGCTCACTGACCTTTTCCAGCCTGGCGGCCACGTTTACGCAGTCACCATAGATCGTCGTCTCATCCAGGATAACCTCACCGGCGTTGACACCCATTCTGAAGGCCATGCGCCGGTCTTCAGGAAGATCCGTATTGCGTGCCGTTATGCGTTCTTGCGTCTCGACTGCGAACTGCAGCGCATCGACGGCGCTGGGAAACTCGATCAGCAGACTGTCGCCCGCGGTGCCGACCAGCCGACCCCTGAATTGCGCGATCTTTGGATCGATCACTTCGGCGCGCAGTGCCTTTAGATGGGAGAGAGTCCCGGCCTCGTCGGCCCCCATCAAACGCGAGTAGCCAGCTACGTCCGCTGCCAAAACCGCCACAAGCTTTCGTTCCGGGCGCGCCACGATGCCTCCTGGACTAAAAGACGTCACGTGGGTTTGCTGGGATCGTAGCACTCGCGTCTATGCGCAACTAGCCGCCATAGAAGGTCCGCTTTGGCCAGCTTCAGACCTTGGTCCCACCGGGATGAACGTCCGCTATCGTTCTTCAGACGCCAGAAGCCGCCATTCGGCTGTCGGCCCCGAACGAGACGCTCCTCGCTCGTCGCAGAGCGTCGTCAATGGTTCTACCGCGACCTTCCAATGTGAGACTGAAACACCGTCATGATCCTCCTTTCACCGTGTTAAGGTAAGCGAGGCGTCAATCGGGTGGAAATGTAGCGCCGCAGGTGGGACAAGAACATCGAAAAACATTGGAACAGATTTGAATGCTTTGCTGTCCCACTAGTCCCTAACTGCTTGATTTAGCTTCTTTTCCAAACATCCTCCGGGCCCACCATTCAGTTCACCATCCACTATGAACTCCGGCTTAGAACCCCAACTTTCCGGCTTATCGTCAGAAGCAATGG